>JAOASC010000025.1 GCA_025210295.1 Flavobacteriales bacterium
CCATAGAACTCAACGAAAACGCCCCAATCACAGAACACGTACTATGGAGCACCACACAATGCGGAGACGGTGATATGGGCGAACTACAAATCGCACCCAACGGAGAAAAACTCGTGTGGCACAGCCATAGCAAAAAGATCGCAGGCTTTGACCATAAAACCACGACGATTTATGAAATCGCATTAAACAGCGACAAAATCACATCCACAGGAATAAGCACCAACGTTACGACAACAGGAGGAAGCTACGCCCCACAAGCAGGCATAGCCTACCAAGGGGACAGTGAAAACCTCCTTTATACCCAACACGACCTATACAACGCCAGCAACAACACCAGTGGAGGAAAACTATGGAAATACGATCAACTAAGCTTAACCAGTTTACCACTCTCCCAAAATTTAGTATATTTGTTAGGCGACATCAAAAGAGGAGTGAACGGAAACTTATACATACCCAACGTGTACGAGTCAGGAGCAGATTTGCACCACTACAGTACACAAAATGGAGTAACAACGACCAGTAACATTTTCCCATCCTCAACAACAGAAGAACGCCTAAGTGGAACATTACCAACCCAAGTCTATAAGTTAGTAGCCGATAACGACGACACTTACTATAGAATAGTAGGAAGTAAATCTTATGAGCTTAAAGACCATTTAGGAAATGTGAGAGCAGTGATCACCGACCAGAAGCTACTAGAAGATGTTGATGGAAATGATGAGATTAATCTAGGAGACTATTATACAGCAAATGTTGTAAGTTTCTCTGATTATTTTCCATTTGGTATGCAAATGCCAGGAAGAAGTGGTGGTAGTGAAGACTATCGCTACAATTTCCAAGGGCAAGAGACTGATGATGAAGTAAAAGGGAAAGGGAATTCTGTAAATTATAAATACAGAATGCACGACCCAAGGTTGGGGAGATTTTTTGCTGTGGATCCGTTGACGAGTAAGTATCCTCATTATACACCATATTCATTTAGCGGAAATAAAGTTATTCATGCTGTAGAGTTAGAAGGACTGGAAGAAAGAGTCGTAACTCATACTACCCAACCAACTGAGGGGTTTGATGATAATGGAAATAGAAATACAACAGATTGTCAATCTATGAGTGTTTGCTTACCTAATGAATATGGGTATGGAAATACTGGAACATTGCACAAGTATGAGGATGGTACAGAAGAATATTTTGGACCACCGACAGTTAGAGAATCAGCAGAAATTGCAGAACATGTTTATAGTGTAGGACAAGATAATAACGGTAAAATTGTTTATTTTAATCCTGCGAATACAAATTGGAAAGTTTCTAATGAAGCAAATGATCTTACCCTTCGTTTTTCATCAGGATTCAATTCTGCCTTGTATAAGAGAACGGATCCTTATGATGGGACAGTTTATCGTGTTTATGCTACTGCAGGTACAGATGATCTTCCTGATGTAAGAACAGATGCTGCTCAAGCTCTCGGGCTATATGATAAGCAATATATAGAGTCTACTTTTAATGCTCAAATACTTAATATAAGGTTTGGAGATAATCTAACTTTTGTAGGTCACTCATTAGGAGGAGGCTTGGCTGAGGCAAATGCTCTAAAAACAGGTTTAAATGCTATAACTTTTAATGCAGCTGGATTAGCTGATGGAACAAAAGAAAAATTAGGGTTAACTAAATTAGCAAATGTTAATGCTTATGTAATACAAGGTGAAATTTTAAATAAAGTACAATTTGATAAAGCTGGGGGGAATTGGGTTAACTTAAAAAGCCCTGTTCCTTACACAACATTTGAAATAGAAATTGCTAAACATCCCTATTTAATTCAGGGACATGTTGCTAGTTCTGTTCAAATAGGAGTGGGTATGATCAATGCTGATATCTCATTAAAAAATCATACGATGGGAAATGTCTTACAAAGTATTAAATTAGGAGGTTATAAATAAAAAGATGAAAAAAAAAATATGTATAGGGCTTTTTTCGTTATTATTAATTAACTGTCAAATAGTTAAGGATAAAAAAATTGAAAATAAAAAAGAAGCAGTAGATTTATTATCAGAATCTGTAACAAAAAAAGATAGTTTAGCAGTAAAAAAAATATTAGCTACATCAAAAATTAAATCATTTAATATTCAATATGAGTTAGATAGTTTATTAATAGAAGCAGTCAAATGGAATTCATTTTCAATTTATCAGCAACTATTAAAATATGGAGCTAATCCTAATTGGTATAATTCTAAATCAGAGTCTGCTATGATAGAAGCTTGTTATAAATTTGAGACATCAAGGTATGTTATCTCTGCTATAAATTATGGTGCTGATGTAAATAATAAATCTATGATAAAAAATGATTTTAACGCAACTCCTCTTATAGCAGCTTCAGCAATAAGGTTAGAAACAGTTAAAATATTGGTTGAAAATGGAGCTGATATTAATTATATGAATGATTTAGTTTCACCTTTATTCAAATCTTTAACAGTGGGGAATAATCCTAAAATAGTTAGGTATCTTTTAGTAGAAAAAGAAGCCTCTTTAAAGATTCCATCTAGTCATAATATGGTAGGTGTTACAATAGAAAAACTACTTAGAAGGTGGACGTTTCCTTTAGATTCTGAAGACTACAAAATAAAAATGGAAATAGTAGATTTCTTAGAAAAGAAAGGATATGATTATAAAAATGCTCCCATTCCTGAACATTATTATAAGAACTACTCAAAAGAGTATCTGGAAAAGTATTAATAGTTTATTTTCATAACCCTTCCCTTCTGTTTACTCGTCGACCTCGCAAACCCTCTCCTTGGTTCAAAGGTATTCTCTTTGCCATTTCAGGCTACGTTCATTCGTAGCTTGTTTTGTTTTTTGACTTTGTTATTTGCTGACTAACAGAGAAGTATAGTAAAGGTAATAATAGCAGATACTATACTAATAAAGTTAGTTTAGCTCAAATTAACTTTAATAAGAAAAAATCGTATTGATTAAATAGATCATATTAATAGAAATTAAGCTATAAACATTATTTACAATAGATACTACCTCAGTAAAAAGAAATGTCCAATATACTCATGCGGATCACCAAGCACGTCTTTACAGTTAAACTTATAGACATAAGTATCTTGGATAGCATATTCACCTTTGTAACGCCCATCCCAAGGCGTCCCATCTTCAGTATAGTAAATTTGAGTTCCCCATCTGTCGAAGATCGAAAACTCCGTAGTGTTTGGATCAATAC
>JAOASC010000026.1 GCA_025210295.1 Flavobacteriales bacterium
GAGTCCACCTCTTCCCATTCCGAACAGAGAAGTTAAGCCCATTAGCGCAGATGGTACTAGAGTAAAATCTGGGAGAGTATGTCGTTGCCGGTTTTTGAAAAGCCTTTACAAAACTATTTGTAAAGGCTTTTTTTTGATGAAAACTTTGCTCTAGTAAAATAGTTTTAGTTACTTTCCATTTTTAGCTTAAAATGACAAAAGTAATCACCTCCATAGATCTGGGACTAAATATCATTACCCCCTTAATAGCAGCTGCTTATCTGGTCTCATTAAACAATTATTTCTCCCCTCATATTTATTTTGTCTGTTGGTTAGGCTATATTATTCACATCACCTTTTCAATGGCTAGATTTAAAGATTTAGCATCTCTTAGATGGAGTTTACTATCTATTGCGAACTTAATTTTTTTTGGAGCTAAAGTAGCATTGGGAGACATAACATTACAAGAATTTTCAATATCTATTTTATTGAGTGAAGTTGGTGCTCAACTTTTTGGAATTATCTACCTCTTTCTTTTTACTGAAGGAATAAATGGAAAATCAGCCTGGGATACTTTTGGTACGGGAGGTACGCTTTTCTTTGTTTTGTTGTTTGTCGCTATAAACTATCCTATTCTAGGAGAAACAGTGCTGTTCATTAAATCCTCAAATATGAATGTATCAGTTCTCATCTTCTTTATAATTACTTTTATATTTGATGTGAAAAAGAGTATAGAGAGTATAACAGCAATTACAGAGAAAAGAAAAGCCAAGGTTGAAACAATAAATAAAGATATAGATAATGCCTTAGAGGGTGGAAAAAGCTTTAAAGAGTTAGGCTATGAAGCCCAGACTATTATCTTGACTTTGGGAGTCTGGTTTTTGGGGATAGGAAGTGTATATGTCATTTATATCATGCTTGCTCCAAAGGAATTTATTATACAATAAAAAAGGCCTCATTAAGAGACCTTTTATATAGTATTATATGTAGACTTAGTTATTGTTTTGAATTCGCTTTAGAAGCAGCAGCTTTCTCTTCACGTTCTTTTTTCTTACGCTCTTCTTCAGCTCTTGCTTTTGTTTCTTTCTTAGAAAAGTCTAATTCATCCAATTTCTCTTTAATTTCCATCATTTTTGCCAAATTTAAAGCATCTAATTTTTTAGCTAGAATTACTTTATCTTGATTCAATAAATAGATTTGAGGAGTACTAAATATATCATATGTTTTTCTAAAATTTAAACTTTGTAAATCAGTTACTTGTTGTTCAAAAATATACTTTTCAGGAGTTTTATTCGCACCAGGGAAATCAGAGATATTAATCCAATTTAATTTTTTATCTTTTATTACTTTTCTCCAGCCATCGTTTTCTAAACTTGTTCCTACAGCAACAATTTCAATGTCTACTCCTTTAGCTTTTAATTCGTCATACAATTCTTTAATTTTTGGCATTTCTTTTTTACAATGTCCACAGTCATCAGCCCAAAAAACTAATCCTATATACTTATTGTTTACATCCTTGTGTAAGTTTATCCATTTCTTCTCAGAAGTATCAGCAAGTCTAATATTAGGAGCAACTTTGTTCACTAATAATGGCTTTAAAGCTTCCTTACGCTCACACAATTCAACTAACTTCTCATCCTCTATCCAAAATGCTTTTGTTGCTTCAGGAGGACAGTAGTAAGTATCAGCCATACAAACGAAAACAGCATCCATTCCCATGATTTTAGAGGTTTCGTAATTATAAGTAACATAGTGTACAACATATTTAAACATATCTGTACCTTCTTTTATTCTGTTGATGATTTGATGTGCATTTTCACAAATGGTATCAGGCTGTTGCAATAACATTTTTTGGAAAAAGAATTCTAACTTATTGTGAAAAACTGGAGAATGAACCAACCTTTCATCTTCTAACATGATATTGTCCCAAAAATGTTGTTTATAATACTTATACCTTAAGGTATCATTTTCTTTGATCTCGACTGGGATTTCAGGATCAATAGACATATTTAATATACGTCCAATCAATAAGTCTTTATGTTCTGTAGCTAATTGCTTTTGGTAATTCTTTACTTCAGCATCTAAAGCTTTTCCTTGTTGATCTAATTCAGCAATTTTCTTTTTATCTTTTTTAGGATCTAGTTTTGCTTTAGCTTGTGAAAGTAACTTAGCTTCTGGCTTTTTTAAATTAATAAAGCGAATATAATCGTAAAAGATTTTATTTTCTTTAGACTTTATAATTTTCATGTTTTTTACAAAGTCATCCATCGAAGTTTCAATTTCGACATCTTTATCGGCCATGATAAATTCAAAATATTTTGGCCCAGGACAGATCACTGCATAAACACCTCCATCATAATGCTCCTTTTTAAATTGAGCTACACCATTTTTTGCTTCCGTAGTATCAGCGTAGTATAAACGATTTCCTAAATACTTAGCTAAATAAACAGTTGTGTCCTTTAAACCATCTATTTTAAACTTAAGGTTATATTGGGCGTTGATACTAAAACCTAAACCAATTAAAAGTAATACAATTAAATTTTTCATGAATAGTTAAATTTTATGTCTTTTTCTGACGTTAAATATTTTATTTAGATGCTTAGCTTAAGTTTTTTTAACATAATTTTACAATTACTTTTTTGCTAAACTCTTAATTGAACGGCTAATGCTGATGTAATTTATTAGTAAGAATAGCAAGATAAATGCCAAACCAGTTACAAAGGTAATTGTTGCAATTGAATTAGGAACTTGTAAGTCAATTTTATTTAATAACCAATAGGCAAATAAGTATTTAAATAAAAAGACAATAGATAAGGAAATTATAATAATGATCCCATATACCTTGATAAATAATTTTAAGAGTGTTTGACTAATCTGTTGCCATGTATACCCCAAGAGTAACAGCACTTTAATTTCCTCTTGAGATTTGTTAATGATAACCTGCGTATAAAGAATAAAAATAACAACGGCAAGAAATACGATAATTAGACCTATCGCCATTAAAAAATAGAAAAGAGAACTTGTGACTTGTTGGATTAAGCTTTCTTTTAATTGTTCGGTATTGGTCTCATAATTCTGTTGTTTAAGAAAAGCTTTTATACTAGGATCAGCTTTGTTAGGTGTAGCAATAATCAATCTAGATGGATCCTTTTCTATTTGATTACCAACTTCTTGATTTAAGTAGTTTAGAAAACTATCAGGAACCAGAATAGAATTCACTCGATCAGAAAAGTTAACAACTCTTCCATAATACGTTACATCTTTTTGATGACCTCTGATTTTTAGTTTAAAGCGTACACTGCCTATTAATGATTTACTAGCTTGAGGTGCTCCCATAGAAGGCGCTATACCATAATTATAAGCATCTAAAAATGTATTGGGTAAAATTATAGGAACCTCTTCGGTTCCTTTTTCCCATCCCCAGTCTTTGGTATCAACATCAATAAAGCGATTGGGAATAGATTCAAAAAATGCTAAAGTTGAAAAAGGGGGGAAGTTTCCACCTTCAAAGCTCATTACAACCATAACTTCAAAACCTGAACCACTCTTAAAAGGAGCAAGGTCTGTAACAAAGCTTTGCTTACGAAGTTCTTCTATATTTTTAGTGGTAAAATTGGAAGCCCCCATTCCTAAGGTATTAAAAGTCGAAATCTTCTTTTTTAGGACAAGATATTGATCATCATTATTTTGCTGAATAGCAGTATTGATATCAGTATATACTTGAATGGCTATTAATAAAAGGCATAAACCAATTACAGTGCCAATACTAGAAAGTATGAGCGTACTTCTATTTTTAGATGGTTGAAAGGCCTTATTAATCATAATTGAAGAGTTTTATTTCCTGTTATACCATAAGCATATCCTAATGTTGCTAAAAGATAAGATGCTCCTTCTCTTTTACAGGCATTGTCAATAATGTTTAAAGCTATTTTGATGTTTTCATCATCGATATGACTAAAAGGTTCATCCAATAATAAAAGCTCAAATGGTTGTAAAATAGTACGTATTAAAGCTATACGTTGTTGTTGACCAATAGATAGTTGGTGAATAGGTTTATTGATATGATCAGTAAGATGGAATTGAGCTATTAGGGATTTAATTTCATCGGTTGTATAATGCTGCGTTAGTCTATTTTTGATTAATAAGTTATCCCAAACACTTAGGTGTTGAATTAGTTTTAAATCTTGTGGCAAATAAGCTAATCGACAACGTCTTATTGTTGCCCAATCATTTATTGTTAAATCAGCAATATTTATTCCATCCATGGTAATTAGCCCTGTATAGTCGTTTCGTAAACCAAATAAATAGTTTAGAAGCGTACTTTTCCCTTTCCCAGAGTTAGATGAAACAAAATAAGATTGGTTATTCGTTAGTTCTAAATCAGAGTTCCAAACCTCAGATTGGGTTAGGTCTTCCACTTTAAAAGCAGCTGGAGTAACATTGTTAAGAATTATTTTCATAGAAATAAAGCGAATGTAACACAAATGTAGTATTTTTACAGTATGAATTAACACCCAAAGAGGTTCGTTTTAATTCTAGGCGAAAGCTGCCCATACAGTACAGTTTTTTAAACTTAACAATCCTTTTTATTGGGAATTAATTGTTTTAGCTATGGCGTGCCGACCTTTCTTTATAGATTGTCAGTCGGATTACAGACCTAAGACTGCGTTCTCAACCATGTTAAACAGAAGTTTAACAAACCTCAAATCTGTATGGGTTTTTATAGAAAAAATAAAAAGACCTTTTAAGTAGCACTTAAAAGGTCTTTTCTGTAATTAACTGAGGTCAATTAATTTTAAAGTCTTTAGTTTTTTTGTATTTGTTGAACTGTTTAAATTGTAAAAAGATACATAACTAAAGTTCTAATAAATTTGAACTTTAGTCTAAATAGTTATTTCAAATCACATTTTTGGATAATTTCTTGTTTATAGTTTGCAGCATCTGTTCTAGACTCTGTATAACTTAAATCTCCACAAGCATCATCAGCTGATTTTTCTTTCGCTTTGATTGTAATTTCTTTTTCAAATTTATAGCTATCATTGAAGCCTTGCCCTGACTGTTTGTGTTCTACTTCACATTTACAATCATACTCCTTTGCGCATGAAGTCATTGAAATTGCAGCAATCGCTACTGAATAAAAAATAATTTTTTTCATGATTTTGTTATTTAATAATTTCCAGCAAAGATGAATGGTATTTTGTGATTTGCTAATGACGTTAGGTAGACTGTGATACCCATTCTGCAAAGAAAGTATCAAATGTCACCTTTTTGTCCCCCTTCTTTTATTGTGCTTACTTCTGAGTGGCATAATTGATGTTATCTTTGACCAAAACTTAAGAATAGAGAAGTATGAGGTTTGTGATTTTAAGTACTATAATTTTACTCCCATTTATAGGGATGAGTAGCAATAATGAAGTACAAGAAGATAGTATTTTAATAAATCAAAGAGAAAAACTTAAAAACTTTCAAAGTGGAAAAATAACAGAAGAAGATCAAAAAGAATTGGCGAGAATCTATGTGAAAATGGCTCAAGTTTATGCTGATAAGTATAGTATGTATGATACATCTTTATACTATTTTCAAAAAGCAAATCAAACAGATTTAAAGAATATAGCGCCAAGTATGTATTCTAAAATAATGTTTCAGATAGCAAATGTGTATTCCCTAACAGATAAAATTGATTTAGCTATTGTTACGAACAGAGAAGCTATGAAAATTGGTGAAGCACATAAAGATACTTCGATGCTAATTAGGACAAATTGGTTAATGGGAAAAGCCTATTATAATTTAGATTTAGACTCTTCTTTATATTTTTTTACGGAAGCTAATCATTTTGCTAATGCCTACCAAGATGTGTTTATGTTACAGCAGACATTTAGAGCTCTAGGGCAAGTATATATTGAGAAAAAGAATTATGATAGTGCTTTAGTAATATTGAAAAAAATCCCATTAGAATCAATAGGTGTTTTTAGTGTCTGTAATTTAAAATTACAGTTTGCTATGCTATACCTCAATATTGATAATACAGCTGAAGCATTGCGTTATGCTTTGGATGCAAAAAGCATTGCTGATAGTCTAAATAATATTTCTTTGATTAAGAATTCAGCAGAATTATTGCAATCAATTTATATTAAAGACAATAACTATTTAAAAGCTTATGAAGCACAAGCCTTATGCTATAAAATGAAAGACTCGATTAAGAGCTTGGAGGTCCAAAAGAATATTGAGGAGCTTACTATAAAGTATGATGTAGAGTTAAAAGAAGAAAAGAATAAACAATTAAAATCAGCCTTAATTGCTATAAATTTAAAATCAAAAAATGAGCGTTTTATTATGGTTATAATATTATTAATCGTGTTGATTGTTTTTGGTGTACTATACTATAGGTATACAACAAAGAAAAGACGTTTAATTGTTTCTGATATGAAAGTAAAACTTTCTGAAGCAACTAGGAGAGAATTAATGGGACGTTTAAAGCATTCTCAGCATATGATTTTGGAGAAAAATAATTTAATTAATAGGCTGAAAGAAGATATCAATGAAAATGTTGAAAGTGGGGAAAAAACTAAACGTTTATTAGACAAACTCCATACTAAAAACGAATGGAGTGAGTTTTTGGTTGAATTTGAATTATTACACACAGGTTTTTTCTCAAAGTTAAATCAAATAGCAAAAGAACCTTTGACTAAAAATGATACACGATTATCAGCATTAGTCAAACTAAATTTATCTAATAAAGAAATTTCAGATTTATTATTTGTATCTGAGGCTGCAGTTAAAAAAGGTAAAAACAGATTGACCAAAAAAATAGAGTTAGAAAAAGGAGAGCGATTATCTTCTTATATGAATAAGTTGTGATAATTATTGTTTTATAAATTCTTTTTTTCCAACAGCTTCATTATCGTTATAAAAGATGATTAGATAAACGCCCTTAGGCCAATTTTCTACATGAAGAGTTGCAACTTCAAAAAGATCTTTTTTTACAATTACCTTTCCTAATAAATCCACTACTGCATAAGAATTTATTGTTGGAGAAGCCTTAAGAGAAACAATATTTGTAGCAAGAGATGGAAAGACATCAAAATGATTACCAGCATTAGTTTGTTCCTTAATATCTACTGCTCCACGTTTCCATCCAAAAGTATATTGTCCCAACTTAAATTCATGAATATCGACCCGACCATAACCATCTGTTTTAGAACCTTGACTATTGAATGTACAATTAGTCATCACTTGCCAATCTTCTTTGGTATTGGGTCTGTAGAATAAAACTAAACTATCTTCATTGAAGCCAGCACTTGAAGTCAGTAGATTGTCTAAGTTTCCCGAGTTATTATTTCTTCCATTGTATTGTAATCGGATAGTGGCATCAAAAGTTGAAGGTAAAATACCTGTAATGTTCCAATAACGTTCAGTAGAAATATCATAAATAAATCCTTGGCTACCATCTTTGAAGTGGTCTGGTGCTACCCAATTGTGCTCTACTTTTATGTAAGCAGAGTCACTAATGTTTTGAATTGTAGTTCTAAAAAAGGCGTGACTAAAATCTTTAACACCAGTAGAGCTTAAAGTTTGTGTTTCCGAAGTTACAGCTTGACTAATTTGATCTTTGCCATTTAAAAAAGAAAGAGTAGGGACAAAGGATGTTGTGAATTGAAAAGTGTTTTGAGCTCCATTCATTAGAAAAGAAAAGCTTTCTTCAGCCCAATTATGATTCTTAAAAGTAATTTCAAGCGGAACGTTTTGATATAAGTGTGGAGCTGCTCTTAGCTTTTGTTTAACATAAACAGTATTGTCATAATTTGTACCATTATATGTTGTCTCAATAGAATCTATGCTAAAATGAGGAAATCCAGGATTAAAGACCCAATCATTAAAAAAGTCAGTAACGTTAATTGTACTATGAGTATTAATAAAGTCTCTTAAATCATAGGCGTCTACATCTTTAAATTTGTTAGCATCTAAAAAAGCTGTTAACGTAGCAAAGAAAATAGAGTCCCCCATATAACTACGCAATGTATGTGCAACATCAGCGCCTTTATTGTAAGAATGATCCCCATAAGTATATTCATGAGGAACACCATGAATGGCTCTAAACCCATCATCATTGATATGTGCATGATGCAATACTTCTTTGTGATTTTCTCGAATACTGCTAATATAAGAGTCATAGCCATAAACATGTTCTAAAAATAAACGCTCAGAGTATGCGGCCATTCCTTCATTTATCCACATGTCTTCGGCTGTTCTACAGGTGACTAAATTTCCCCACCAATGATGAGAAAGTTCGTGCGCCATCAAAGTTTCATTTGCTAAATTACCATTAGCGGCATAAATAGGATAAGCAATATTCGTAGCATGTTCCATAGCACCAGCATTAAAAGGAACTAAAGAGTAACCAACTTTATCCCAAAAATAAGGACCATAACCATTTTCAAAAGCGGCCATTGCTTGATTCAAATTCACAAAAGAGTTTTTAAGGTTGGTGGTATCATTGGCTTGCGCTGATAGCATGATGGGAATAGTGGTGTTTGATAGTTGACTGGAGTAATTTTGATAGATATGAGTATAATTTCCAACAGCAATGCCTGCCAAGTAAGTCGGTATGGCTTGGTTCATTTCGAACGTCGTTGTTTTAATCGAAGAGTTAATCGCTTCATTGGTTAATAAACCACTACAATGAACAGATTTAGAGGTGTCAGTTTTTATCGTAAAGGTATAAGTTGCGCGTTCAACAAAGTTATCAAAACATGGATGCCAAACCCTACCGTAATTATGTGGATTGTCTTGAAATCCAACCCCTAGATTATAAGCGTAGTTTCCAGAGAAATACCAACCTCCCCAACCACTAGGATCTCCCTGAGGAGAGCCATGATAAAAAACAGTGAGTTGACTCGTGTCATTTTGATTTAAAACGTTATTTAACTGAACGAGAATTAAGCTGTCGTTATAATTAAAAGAAAGGTTTTGATTGTGCTGTTGAATAGAATCTACAGTTAGCCTCAACAGGTCTAAACTTAATGAGTTAATGTTGTTTTGCAAAGCAACAAAATCAATGGTGCAAGCACCAGAAATAGCTTGGTTACTAAAATTTGTAATGGCTAAGTCAACTGAATAATGAAGGATGTCTATTGTGTCACTTCTCAAATTGTCTGTAGTAGATGATTTGACTAAATGATGTTTATGATTCTTATGACTACATTGGAGCTGTGCAATTGAACTGAATTGAATAAGCAATATAGCAAGTAATAGTAAACCGTTTTTCATCCCCTTTATAATTTTCTAGCAATCATTAAACCATCCCTAACTGGCATAAGTATGTTTTCAACACGTTCATCATCTTGTATTTTTTTACAATAGTCAACCATTGCTTGTGTGTCTTTATCATTAGGAGCGATAGGTTCAGCGACTTTACCACTCCATAAAACGTTATCAGCGATAATGTATCCTCCTTTCGTCGTTTTATCAATGACTAAATCAAAGTAATTGGAGTAATTTATTTTATCAGCATCAATAAAAATGAGATCAAATTCTAAATCTAAATCGGGGATTATTTCCATTGCATTTCCAATTCTGAAATCAATTTGTTCTTTGTATTCACTTTTATCAAAGTAAGATTGCGTAAAATCTTCTAACTCTTCGTTTTTATCAATCGTTATGAGCTTTCCTCCTTTCTGCATACCCTCAGCTAAGCATAAAGCACTATAACCGGTATAAGTTCCTATTTCTAAAATATTTTTAGGGGTTGCCATATGACTAAAGAGACTCAAAATTCGACCTTGCATATGCCCAGAAAGCATTCTGGGGATCATAACTTGTAGATGAGTTTGGCGATTCAAATCATATAATAACTCATTTTCAGGAGTTGTATGCGCTTCTGAAAATTCATCTATTTGAGCTGGTATAAAGTCCATAGGTTTAATTTTAAAATATAAAGATAGTAGTTTATCTCAACAATATCACATGTCCCTTGTAGTGATGTGTTGCTCCAAAACCATCAATTACAGTAAGCTTCCATATATAGGTATCTGTTTTGGCAGGAACAGTTTTATGTTCTCCATCCCAGCCTCTAGTGAGATCATCTGTAAAATAAATTAAGGTTCCCCATTTATCAAAAATAGAAAGTTCTGCTTGTTGTAGATTATAACCTACAACATTAAAGATATCATTGTCACCATCTCCATTGGGGGTAAAAGCGTTAGGAACGTATATACTTGTAACGGCATCAATGGCAATAACTAGTTCGCTAGTGTCAATACAATTGTTGATTGTACTAGCAATTAAAGTCACTGTATATTTACCAGTGTCTTGATAGGTGTGTGATAGCTCAAATAAATTACTTGTTTCATGATCACCAAAATCCCATTCATAATTATCGGCCCCAATAGAGTTATTGTTAAACTCAATATTCGATAAATACATATTAGTACTTGGTGGGCTAGCTTCAAAACTAGCGATAGGGTTATGAAAAACAGTAATGAAATTTTCTTTTAATAAGGTTTCTGAACAACCTAAATCATTTGTTACTGTTAGTTCAATATTAAAAGTTGTATCATTTTCATTGCTGTTATTTTCAAAGCAAACTTGGGGGGTAGAGGTATTACTGGTGGTATTATTTCCAAAATTCCAATCCCAAGCAATCATACTAGAATTGTTTGTCGTACTTAAATCATTCAAATTAATACATAAAGGAGAACAGCCTTCTAAAAGGTCACTTGAAAATTCTACCGTTGGTTTTTCTAACACTGTTATTGGGTTTTCGATGGTATCTTCACATCCAAAATTAGAGATTACGATAAGCTGGGTGGTGTATATTCCAGCTTGTGAATAGTAATTTACAGGATTGGGTAAACTTGATAAGTTTCCATCACCAAAATCCCAAGTAGTTGTTAGAATACTCCCTGAAGTAATTGTAGATTCATTGGTGAATTGAGTAGGAGGTTCATTTTCACAAACCTCAGTAGCACTAAAAGATGCAACAGGAACCGGATGAACAGTGATGGTATCATCGAAAGTCGCTACACAGCCATTGTTTGAACTGGCAATTAAGGTAACATGATAATCTCCTTCAGACGGGTAAACATGTGTTGGGGCCTGTTCTGAACTCAATACACTTCCATCCCCAAAATTCCATATCCATCCAGAAATATTATCAGGAGCATTAATTGTTGAGGTATTAACAAAAGTAATAGGAGTATATAAACACTCAGGATTTGCAGTAAAACTTGGTGCAGGAACAGGGAATCTGGTAATCGTTTGACTCAAGGTATCGTCACAACCATGAGCACTGGTAATAATTTGAGTTACGGTATAAGTTCCGTCAGTTGTATAAGTGTAGTTAGGAGAAGTGTCGGTACTCGTATTTCCATCGCCAAAATCCCAATCCCAGTTAATAATTTGCCCTGTATTGATGGATGAGTTATCAATAAAGTTAACCGCTTCATACAAGCAGTCATCAGTAAACGAATAAGCAGCAAGTGGTTCTGCAAAAACTTCGATTTGTTGTGTTGTCGATATAATACAGTTATTATCACTCGTTGCAGTTAGGCTAACTTGATAAACGCCGTCAGCGCTGTATGTATGCACGTCATCTTGGTTTGTAGAGGTGTTGCCATCACCGAAATCCCATGCCCAAGCAGCAATAGTACCAATTGAAATGGTTGTTTGATTAGTGAAACTTGTAAGGTCTCCTAAACAAGTATCATTAGCGCTGAAACTAGTAACAGGTAATGCATAAATATCAATGGTTTGTGTTAATGTAGCTACACAACCATCACTTGAGACAATACTTAGCGAGACATTTTTTGTTCCTGGGGTAGTATAGGTATGAGTAGGAGAAGGTGTAGTAGAAGTATTGCCGTCTCCAAAATCCCAATTCCAAGAAGTCAGTGTTGTCGTTCCATAGGGAGTTGAAGCATCTGTAAATGCTACAGTCTCATCTTGACAGGTGTTGTTGAATGAAAAACTAGCTGTAGGAGAGTTTACGATTAGGTCTACTGCAGCATATACACAAGAAGAGGATTGAGTTACAGGGTCAATGTAAAAAGCAGTAGCTGTTACCGTTTGGTTTCCGCCACCATTAAAAGTTAATGTCCCATCCCAATTAAGGTTGTTAAGGTTAGCAGTTAATGGTGACTCAGCAAAATTTCCTGTTAAGACAACCGAATCGGTAATAGCGTGGGTAACAGTACCTGCAATATTAAAGGCACAGTTTTCATTATCACCATCTAAATGAGAGGTGATAAAGATATTGGGCTCCTGTGCAAATATCGGTGTGATGTTGTCTAACATGATATAAGATAAATTGGGGGAACCCTGATTGATTCTAAAATAGATATGTGTAAAGTTTTGAGTAGGAGTAAAATTTACAGTAAATGTTTGCCAATTGGTATTTGTAACGACAGGTGAAGACCATAATAATTCTGTAGTTGCACAAATTCCTGTAGCACCATATATATTAAGACTAGATGGCCCTGGGTTAATTCCTCCTCCATTGGATGTTGTAATGGCCATATCTATTGTGAATTGATATGGTACTCCAGCTTGCATATTTCCACTTAACTGTTGAGAGGCTCCTTCTAGCCAATTGGCTCCACCATTCACAAAACCCACATACGAGTTCCCATCAGATGGTGGTAAGTTAACCCCCCAACTTCCTGGTTGGGTATCTGGAGTAATTCCACATGTGCTCCATGGAGCAGGAGTAATATGAGCGCCAGTAGGTCCCTCAAATGATGGATTAATAACTTCTAAAGGTGTTAATTCCTGACATTGAGAAAAATAAGCAAAAGGTAAAATTACGAGTATGGTGAATAAGGCAATTTTCATTATGTTCTTTTATATCTTAACGAGTCTACAAAGGGCAACGTTGCTTTTTGTATAAAATACCAAACCTATAAGCCGGGTTCTGTCTCAATTGAATTGAGCTCTATCATTTATCTCCACTTATTATCACTAATAAGCTCCATCAACCTACCCTCCAGATTAAGCGAGCAACTTTTTATATAACTAAGGTTATAAACTCTGGTATATTTGGTCTTTCAGCGTATGAGGTTTACCTAGCTAATAATGTTACCATTACTACTGGTGAGCTCTTACCTCACCTTTTCACCTTTACCTTACCCCAAAAGCAAGGAAGTTTGTTTTCTGTGGCACTTTCTGTATCTCAAATAAAATCAAGACCCTTCCCGTTAGGAAGCATACTGCTCTTCGCTGCCCGGACTTTCCTCTCTGAGTATTCAGAGCGATAGAACGGTTTGGCGACACAAAGATAAAGCTTAACATTTAAAATTGTTTGTTATTCATAAAATTTATTAGTTTTGGCTAACTAAACTAACGCATACACAAATATGTTTAATTCAAAGATTATAGGAACAGGGCATTACGTTCCTCAAACTAAGGTGTCTAATGATGATTTATCTCAAATGATGGACACCAATGATGAATGGATTCAAGAAAGAACAGGAATACAGGAGAGAAGATGGGCAGATAAAGCATTAGATGAGTCTGCAACAACAATGGCAGTAAAGGCCAGTGAAATGGCAATTCAAAAGGCAGGATTAAAAAACGAGGAAATCGACTTTATCGTTTTTGCTACTTTAAGTCCAGATTATTATTTTCCAGGAGGAGGAGTACAATTACAACATCTATTAGGTATGCCTACTGTTGGAGCTTTGGATGTAAGAGCGCAATGCTCTGGGTTTATTTATGCTATATCAGTGGCTGACCAATTCATCAAAACCGGGATGTATAAGAATGTACTAGTGGTAGGAGCCGAGTCTCAATCGGGGTTGTTGGATAAAACAACTAGAGGTAGAAATATGGCAGTAATATTTGGTGATGGAGCTGGAGCTGCTGTGTTAACAAGAACGGAAGACAATTCAAAAGGGGTATTGTCTACGCATCTCCACTCTGAAGGGCAATATGCTGAAGAGCTCGCTTTACTTAGTCCTAATCCATCTAAGTGGGTTAAACATTTTGAAAATAATGAAGAAGATTTAAGCTATTACCCATATATGAATGGTCCTTTTGTTTTTAAACATGCAGTAACTCGTTTTTCTGAAGCAATTGTAGAGGGACTTGAGCAAAATAAAATTGAAGCTCAAGATATTGACCTATTAATACCGCATCAAGCCAACTTAAGAATCTCTCAGTTTGTACAAAAAAAGTTTAAACTTTCAGATGATCAAGTGTTTAATAACATTCAAAAATATGGAAATACAACAGCTGCATCCATAGCAATTGCGTTATCCGAAGCTGTTGAAGAAGGGAAAATCAAAGAAGATGATTTGGTTGTTTTGGCTGCTTTTGGAAGTGGGTTCACTTGGGGAAGTGTTATTTTACGTTGGTAAAGCTAAAGAATAAAGAATAAAGAATAAAGAATAAAGAATAAAGAATAAAGAATAAAGAATAAAGAATAAAGAATAAAAAAAGAGGATAATTGCTTATCCTCTTTTTTTTATTGAACTTTCATTATTGGATAAGCTTTGTTTTGATATTTAATGAAGTAGACTCCGGGGTTAAGACTTGATAAATCTAATTGATGGTAGGCATTAATGTTCACAATTAACCTTTGTCCGTTAGCATCAAAAAGCTGTAATAAACTATAATCAATTGTTGTTTCACTTTTTAACGTGATTACATCTCGAAATGGATTAGGGTAAAGTGTTAAAGGAGAAGAAGTATTTTTAGGAAGATTAGCGTGCGGTTGAGTGGGAACATCAAAAAAGAATGTTGTAATGTGCCCCATAATTGAATCTCTAGCATTAACGGGGTAAATGGTTTCAAAAGGAAATGCAAAATAAACAAGCTTTCCTTGTATAGAAGATGAACCGAAGTTTCCTTGATAAGATATTGCAGCGCACTTTAATGAATCTGAAGTATAATAGAGTGCTTTACTGGCACCGTTAACAGGAGAAATAACATCAGGCCAATCTACATTGTAAGTTCCATTAGTGCCGTCATCAAATTGTAAAGTAGGTATGCTGTTAAATATTCCATAAGGAGTACTTGAACAAGAATAAACGCTGTTAGCTGCATTGTTAGGCGCATCTTCAATATAGGCAGCTTTAAGGTATTGATGGTAGAAAGTAGTGTCAGAGTTGGAACCAAGATGTTGTAAGTCCCATCCAATCTCAGAGCCTGAAATAAATAAATAACCTCCTTGGTCAAGATAATTTTGTATTTTGATTTGTTCCGTTTGATCTAAACAATGGGTTTGAGAGCTCTCTTCTCCAAGGATATAATCAATAGCCGAATAGTTGTTGAGGTTGATTAGGTTTTCAGAAATAGCGTCATTAGTAGCAGATGAAAAGATATAATTATTAGAATGAAGAGCACTACCATGTTGTCGAATGAAATTATAGGTGTTACCAACAGAATTCCGATCAAATCCATTTACAATTAAGAATGTCGAATTACTATCGCTTGGAATTGCAGCTAATACTTCAGATGGAAGAGAGAAACTTCCGTTAAATTCACGTACAAGTCTTATGTATTGTATTTGATCGGTTGTAAGCCCAGTGATGAGAGGATTAGAGTGATCAAGTATCACCTCATTCCAAAAGTTGATACCATCAGAACTTAATTGAACTTTAATGATTTCAACAGGGTTACTTTGGAGCAGCACACGGATAGTTGTGGCATTTTCGTTAGTAACCGCAAATGAAGTGATTTTATTTAATGTATTATCAAAAGGATAAAATGGGGTAGTAATTTGCCCCTCACTGCTAAATAATTGATGTAAATTAGGATCTTGTAATGCATCAGATATTAACAAAGAATCACCATTAATGTACACTTTGTTTTGGACGAGGCGTATTCCATGACTATAATCTACATAGTCAATGCTATGGCCATTATATACAGGTTGGATAGGGTTGTTAACTGAGGTGTGCCATCCATAAATGACTACATATTCATTGCCGTTTTCGTAAATTTCATTAGAGAGTATCACATCCTTTTTGTCTCCTCCAACAAGCGTGCCTAAAGGGTGGTTAACGATATTATTTTGTCTCACATTTCTTACAGCATCATTGTGTTGCTCAAAATAAGGTACTGTTGTCATTTGTGGACCAGGAGTTAAAGTAATAGGAGATAACTTCAATGAAGCTGTATTATAGATTTCATTAACCATTTGACTGGTAGGTAGGGTGGTGTTGGTGTAATGAGCAATCTTTTGAGCTAATCCAGGTGTAGTAGGACATAAAAAATAATTAGCATCACTTCCAATAGCTAAATAATCAGGAAGAACGTAGTAGGTAACAGTATAGTTTGTCCCATTTAATGTTTGGTTTTTAGTGATGGGGACTAAATTTCTTTGAAAGGAAGGAATGTTTCCTTTGATAACATGCTCATAAATGCTGTCTTCTCTAGCTTGTAAGCTAAGGTTAGTAATGCTATTTGCAAAACTATCCCCATCGGGGTAATTAGGGCTTCTTGGTGGGAGGTTTAAGGTTTGTGCGGATAAGCTTGAACTGATTGCAGAGATGCAGATCAAAAAAAAACTAATTTTTATAAAGAACATAGTGACTAAGTTTGTAATAGACTATGCAGTTTATAAAAATTAGTTTGAAGTACAAATAATTAGCAATTCTAATCTGCTATTCGTTTCGTTATAGTAATCAATAATTGATTTAATGTCTACTTATTTTTTCTCTTTGACTAAAACCATATATACTGGGAAGTGGTCACTATATCCATTCATAAAGTTAGGGCCAACATAAGTTCTATGTGGATACCCTTTAAAACTTCCGGTATCATTTTTTAAGAATTCTTTATTATAAACAACCGCTTTGAAGAATTTATAAGTATCAAAGTTATTATCTTTAGTAACAAAGCCAGGAGTTAAAATTAATTGATCAAATAAGTTCCAATTATCTCTCCATGCCAATGTCCCAATACCGTTTTTATAGAACTTTTCCATAGGGTTGTACAGTTTCTTTGGTGTTACAAACTCAATTTTGTCAACTGTTTTCATGGCTTTTTTGACACTTTTGTTTACAGGGTCATCGTTGAGGTCGCCCATGTAAACGACTTTAGCATTAGGTTCAGCAGCTTGAATTGAATCAATAATCGCTCTACCAACTTCACCTGCAGCAATTCTTCTAGGAGCACTTCTTTTTTCACCTCCTCTTCTTGATGGCCAGTGTGCAACAATGATGTGTATTCTTTCGCCATTTAATTTCCCAGTCACCAACAACTGATCCCTTGTTCTAAAGTGTTGATCTCCAGAATAGGTGTCAAGTTTAAATGGTTTAGAACTGATTAATTCAAAATATTTTGGGTTATAAAGCAATCCAACGTCAATTCCTCTAGCATCTGGAGAGTCGTATTGAACAATTTGATAATTTCTTGATTTGATTTGTTTTTGTGCAACTAAATCTTCTAATACCGTTCTGTTTTCGATTTCAGAAACACCTAAAATAGCCAGTCCATCAGGAAACGTTTTCGAACCAATTTTACTGATCACTTCAGCCATATTATTCAGTTTCTTATAATAGCGTTCAGTATTGAAATTCTTTTTACCATGTGGGGTAAAGTCTTCTTGGAGAATTTTATTGGTATCCGGGTCAACAATTGTGTCAAACAAGTTTTCTAGGTTATAAAAACCAATGCCTGCAACTTCATATTGTTTGTTTTTATCTAAGGTTGGTTTCTGCGCTATAGCTGAGGTTATCAACGAAGCTAAGATAATTGTTAACAAAGATTTAATATACATATTGTTATTTTTTAAAGTAAAAGACTAATTTTGCACTCGAAATAAACACTTTTTGTCACATTAACCGGTACAAATATAGTTGCTTATTAAACATAAATAATGAAATTTAATAAATTATTTTTCTTCGGTTTAGCCACAGGTTTAACCGTATCAACTAGCGCTCAAATAGATACTTTGACTGCTACAGACTCTATTGCAGATTTTATGCCAAACCTTTCTAGTGGTTCGGATTTAATGGAGTCAGAAAGCCAATCACAAAATGTTAGTGGGTTATTACAATCATCGAGAGATGTCTATTCAAGAACAGCAGGGTTTAACTTTAGTGCTGCTCGTTTTAGACTAAGAGGATATAGCTCTGAAAATACCTTGATTAGCTTAGGTGGAATGCCTGGTAATGATCCAGAGTCTGGTTGGGCAATTTGGAGTTATTGGGGAGGCCTTAATGACATTACGCGTTATCCAGAAAACGTTATGGGAATTGCTTCTTCAACTCACCAGTTTGGAGGAATTGGAGGCTCTTCTTTTATCGACTTAAAAGCTTCAACGAAAAGAGCTGGTAGTCGTTTTTCTTATGCTTTAACAAATCGATCTTATGATCATCGAATTATGTTTACTCATAATACAGGAGTTCTTAAAAACGGTTGGTCTTTATCAGCGTCATTATCTTCAAGGTTTGCTGATGGAGGAGAAGGATATGTTGAGGGGACAAACTATAGTGCCATGTCATACTTCCTTTCTGTGGGTAAGAAGTTGAATGAAAAGCACGAATTAAATTTAGCAGCTTTTGGAGCTCCAACTGTACAAGGGAGAAGAGGAATTGCTACACAAGAAATTTATGATTTAACAGAGAATAACTTTTACAATTCTTACTGGGGATATCAGACAGATCCAGAAACAGGAGAAACAGTAAAGAGAAATGCTCGAGTTAGAAATAATCATAAAACCTATATTACGCTCTCTGATGATTGGGAGATTAACAAAAAGTCTAAACTTTCATCTTCAGTATATGCTGTTGTAGGAAGAACGGGTAGCTCTAATGTGAATTGGAATAATGCAGCCGATCCAAGACCTGATTATTATAAAAATCTACCAAGTTATTTTCGTCTAATAGGAGATGAAGAGGGGGCGCTTGAAGCGGAAAATGCTTGGGCAAATGACCCATCTACAAGACAATTAGATTGGGATGCAATGTATTTAGCAAACTCGAAGAATTTACACACAGTAGATAATGCTAATGGAAGTGGTACTGCGGAAACAGGGATGCGTTCGAAATATATCTTAGAAGATGCTAGAGTAGATCCTAGACAGTATGGAGCTAATTTAAACTATCAAAACAAATTGAATGAGAAATTGTATTTAACTGCTGGATTAAGAGGAGAGTTATATACCAGTAGAAACTACAAAAAAATGAAAGATTTGTTAGGAGGAGAATATTGGGTAGATGTTGATCAATTTGCCGAAAGAGATTTTGCAGATCCTGCAATTGCTCAAAACGATATTTCTACACCCAATAAGATTATTAGAGTAGGAGACGTGTTTGGCTATGATTATAAAATACACGTAAATTCTATGAATGCTTTTGCTCAATTAGATTATAAAACAAACAAAGTTGATTCTTACATTGGGGTACAAGAAACTGAAACTGTTTTTTGGAGAGAGGGAATTTTAGCTAATGGAAAGTTTCCTGAAGAGTCGGCAGGAGTTTCTGATAAACATAAATTCACCAATTTTATGGTGAAAGCAGGAGCTACTTACAAAATTACAGGACGTCATTATTTACAAGCAAACGTTCAAAATGGAACTAGAGCACCTTTTTCAAGAGCTTCATTTATTTCTCCTAGAACAAGAGATCAAGTAGTGGATAACTTAGAGAGTACAAAAATTTTATCAGGAGACGTGAATTATGTTGTACGTTATCCAAATTTAAAGGCAAGAGCTACGGCTTTTTATACTCAAATGGATGACCAAATTTGGGCAAGAAGTTTTTATCATGATGAATATTTGTCTTTTGTAAATTATGCGATGACTAATGTGGATCAATTGTTTACTGGTGTTGAGGTAGGTTTTGAAGCAAAAGTGGCGACTGTTTGGGAAGTGTCTGGAGCTTTTACTAAAGCACAATATTTATATACGTCAAGACCTGAAGCAACGATTACAACAGATAACTCTCAAGAGTTAATCGCTGAGGATAAATTGATTTATTTAAAGAATTATCATGTTGGAGGAATGCCTGAAACAGCAGCTTCTATAGGGTTGAAATATAATTCGCCAAAATATTGGTATGCAGGAGCTAATTTTAATTATTTTGCTGATATCTATTTATCACCTAATCCAGATCGAAGAACTGCTGAAGCAATAGATGGTTATTTTGAGGGGGATCCTCAAATTGAAGGAATTATCGCTCAAGAGAAATTAGAGAATGGGTATAATATCAATATATTTGGAGGGAAATCATTTAAATTTAGTAATAATACATACTTAAGATTAAATTTAATGGTTAATAATATATTAGATAACACAGATTTTAAAACAGGTGGTTTTGAACAATTGAGATACGACAGCCAAAACATTGATAAGTTTCCATCAAAGTATGGTTACATGTATGGAAGAAGCTATTTCTTAATGGTATCATACTTATTTTAATCGATAATTAGTAAAAAGAATATATACAATACACAATAAATAAAATGAAAAGATTAAGTATATTATTAGCAGCAGCAGGTTTAATGTTTGGATTTGCATCATGTGAAAAAGAATACGATACACCACCAATTCCAGAAATTCCAGTTGGTACAATTAAAACAATTGCCGAGGTTAGAGCAATGTATTCTGGTGTAGATAGTGTGTTTACAGACGATTTAACAATTAGAGCTGTTGTTACAACAGATGAAACAACAGGGAATTTTTACAAAGAAACTTATATTCAAGATGCTACAGGAGGAATTAAATTGAGATTTACAAGCTCTTCTAGTTTGTCAATTGGCGATTCTATTCGTGTACAATTAAACGGAGGGACATTAACGGAGTATAACGGAATGTTGTCAGTTGATAACTTAGATCCTGATGAAAGCAATGTTATTCTTCAGAATAATGTAACTGTTACTCCTGTTGTAACGACTTTGGCTCAAGTTACAGGAGCATTACAAGGACAATTTATTCAATTGGATAATGTAGAGTTTAGTGATTCTGATTTAGGAACATCTTGGGCAGATCCTGTGAACCAATTTAGCGTTAATCATAACTTAACGGATTGTGATGGAAATGTTGTCTTAGTAAGAACAAGTGGTTATGCAAATTTTGCTGGAGACATTATCCCTAATGGAAATGGAACTATTTATGGAGTAGTAGGCGTATTTGGAAATGATGTTCAAATTTTTATCAGAAATCCTCAAGAATTAACACTTTCTGGTGTGAGATGTGCTGGAGGTGGAGGTGGATCATGTGATCCTTTAGCTGGTGTAAACGAAGGGTTTACAGGATATACTATTGGAACAGAAGTAAATAGCAACTGTTGGAGAAGTGGAGTTTTACAAGGTTCAAATAAATGGTTGTGCGGAGATAATTCAGGTGACTTATGTGCAGTAGCTACAGGTAATGTATCTGGAACTCAAGAAATGTGGATGGCTACGCCATTAATCCAATCAGCAGGAAACGATATGTTATCGTTTAGTAGTGCACAACAAAATATCTTAACAAGTGCTTTACAGGTATATGTTTCAACAGATTATGACGGAAATAATTACAGCTCGGCTACATGGACACCAGTAACTGCTACAGTAGCAACAGGAGCTGATGCAAACAATACTTATGTCTCTTCAGGAAGTATAGCTTTGAATACCTACTTAGGGGCTGGTTATACAGGAACTTATGCGGTGGCTTTTAAGGCTACAATGGCTAATAATTCATTTAGTTTATTCAAAGTAGATAACGTAATGATTACCCAATAATTAGAGTTAAACATTAAAATTTAAGTACAAAGAACAACAATTATGAAAAAACTTTACATTTTAGGAGTTAGTTTAATGTCTGTAGGGGCAATGACTGCTCAAACGTATGAGACCAAAGATTTTGAAGATTTAAGCCTTACATCTGGAGGGTGGACAACGCAAGTTCCTGTTGATACAACGAACTGGTATGCTAGTGAGCAATCAGGAGATAAATTTGCGAAAATTTCTAATTACAATGGGAGTAACAACGTGGCTTCTGAAGCTTGGTTAATCTCTCCATCAATAGATCTATCTTCAGCTACAGCACCGATGGTTTCTTTTGAAACAGTAATGAAATGGGCTGGACCAGTAATAGAAGTTTTAGTTTCTACAGATTATGATGGAACAAGTGCTCCTTCTACTGCAACTTGGACAGATATTACAGCTGGTGCAACATTAGATCTTAATGATCAAACTTGGGGAAGCTGGACTCCTTCTGGAGAAGTTGATTTAACAAACTACATTAGCTCATCTGTTTATGTTGCTTTCAAATATACAGGAAGTAACTCTGATGGATCTACTTGGGAAGTAGATAATATTTTAGTTGCTGAAACAGGAACTCAAGGTGGTGGAAATGGCCCATCAGCTCCTGTAGCAAAAACAATTGTAGAAATACAGTCAGATGTTGATGGTAATGGTGAATCTAACTTAAAAAATGATAGTGTAGTTACAGGAGGAATTGTTACTGCTGTATATGCTGATGCTAATAATGGTGGGTATCACATCCAATCTGGTATTGGAGCTTGGACAGGGATCTTTGTTTATGATCAAACTAACGTTCCTGCTATTGGTGATTCTGTGACTTTTAAAGCAGTTGTTGATGAGTACTATGGATATACTCAGCTAAAAGGAATTGTTGATTTTACTATTGTTAATCAATTTAATTCAGTTCCTGCTACGATTGTTTCAACTGCAAATGCTGGTACAGAAATGTATGAAAGTGTTTTATGTCAAGTGGTAAACGCTACTTGTGAAACAGCTCCAAATCAATTTAAAGAATGGGATGTAAATGATGGTTCAGGAACAATCATTGCACACGATAGATTTTTTGAGTATCCATCTGTTGTAATAGGAACAGCTTATAACATTACAGGTGTAATTAACTATTCGTACCAAAAGTGGAGCATCAACCCTAGAGATGCTAACGATGTGTCTGTTTACTCTTCAGTAGAAGAAAATACAGGGGTTTTAACAAGTGTATATCCTAACCCAACAGCTAATGGATACGTTACTGTAGAAGTTTCTGAAGCAACGGAGTTAGTAGTTATGGACTTATTAGGTAATGTAGTATTGTCTCAACCATTGTTAAATACAGTTAATACTGTAGATGTAGCGAACTTAGCTGCTGGAAACTATATCTTAAAAGTTGGAACAAGTGTTCAACAGTTAATGGTAAAATAATAAAAAAAGAAAATCTTTTTTATATTAAGAAAGCGCATTCTTTGTCGAATGCGCTTTTTTTTGTGATAAAAATTATTGCATTGAGCGGTGGAATGATGTATATTTGATAATTACTCTTACAGAATTAAGGTTATGAAGAAAATATTATTTTTAATAAGCACAGCTTTTATTGTTAATGGGATATTAGCTCAAGCTCCAACAATATTGGGAACTTATTTACCAGTAGTAAATACAGAAATAAAGCAAGTTTGGATCCATTCAGGAGTTACAGGTGGACCGGCTCCAGCTACATTAAGTATACCATCGTATGGAGCTAATCAGCCTTGGGATTATTCAACATTACCAGCAGCAATTGAATCAGGAATAAATAGGAATACACATACGTTAAAAACTGTCCCTACAAATACTTACCCTGGTAATGATAATGGAGCTAACTTTCCTGAAGCTACTCATGCTTCACATTGGACTTCTCCAATTTCTGGATTCGATACAGTATGGACTTACTCTGTTGTTGATGCAGAAGGAATGCATACTGTTGGAATTGTTTCAATGATTAATGTGCCGCCGCTAGGTTATCAAGGTTTAGAAATTGATGTTCAAGAACAGTATGGTGGAGACACAGGAAAAGATTTGGTTATTCCTTACATTTTAGAGGAGGGAACTTATAAAAAAGATAGTTCTTTAATGATTACCAATGTCCCGATTGCTAATAGCACAGGAGTGATTCCTAATTACCCAATTACCCAAGGGCCTTCTGTAGTACATAGATATGTTCATAAAACATTAGAGGAGAAAGGATGGGGAACATTAGCAACTCCTGTTGGAACTTTTAATGATGTTTTATTAGGACGTTCGCATGAGCAGACAATAACTTATTATATTCAAGATGCAGATAATAATGGTTCGTATGAAGATACATTACATACTATGACAGATACCTCAGAGGTATTTAAACACTTTTTCTTGAGAAATAATACATTTGCTTCTTCTCTTTTAATGGAGTTGGATACTGATGATACAACAGCCACAGCTAATGTGATTTACGCATGGTATACATTGCCATCACAAATAGGATCAATTGAGGGGAATGTTTATTTAGATACAATTAGTAGTGCTAATCCTAATCCAGCAAAAGTACCAAATGCTGAAGTCTATTTATTTAGAGAGCATAGTAACTTTACAAGAAATGATATTTTAGATACTGTGAGAACGAATAGCTTTGGAACATTTCTTTTTGATAGTATTCCTTTCGGATATTATCGTATTGCTGCAAGATTAATGAATAATCAAGGTAGCCATTCTCAAGAACATTCGTACTTAACGTATTTTGAGGGGACCGTTTCCAACCAAGGAAACCCTGCATTAGGAGTGGATTGGACACAATGTGAATTGGTAAATACCATTTCTCCTCCCGATGAAACAAAAACGGGAGTTGATATTTATTTAAGACATGATACTTTAGAAGTTCATCAGAATAATGCTACTCCTAACTTATTAACTGGAGTTTTAACAGGAATTGATTTGACGAACTCTAATAAACAAGGGGGAGACGATCCAATGCCTGGAATTGATATTATTATTAAGTTGGATCCATCTGGGGATCCTATTATCTCGACTCAAACAGATGAAAATGGGGAGTTTTCATTTTCCAATTTACCTGATGGCAATTATAAAATTTGGGTAGATATGCCTGGAGTAGAGGTAACTTCTTCTTATAATTTTAATGTGAATAAAGGGGTTTATAACCGTTGTGAATTCGATTTTACTTCTAACCTTGATAGTGTGGATCGAACAGGGCAAAATTCGGCTGCTTGTTTAACTTTTATTCAAGAAAATCCAAAAGTATTAGACAATGTTTCGATTTATCCCAACCCTTTTGAAAGTTCTGCTGTAGTTACTTTGGATTTAATAGAGGGGGAGTCGTTAACAATAGAGTTATACGATATGACTGGTAAACTAATTCAAACAGTAGTCAATCAAGAGTTTGTAACTGGTGCACAACAATATGAGATTAAGGAGGTTGTACAATCTGGTGTTTATTTTGTAAAAGTTCAAATAGGAGAAGAAACCATGACTAAAAAAGTGGTTAAATTATAAAAGCTGAAGAAGAAATGAAGTTTCTTTTTAGAACCTTTTTAACCCTAATAGTACTAGGGGCTATGATCAAAAGCTATACTGCACAGCAGTATGGCTTTTATAATTTTAATGAAAATAAAGGTTTGTCCAAGAATTCTGTTTTTGCAATAGCACAAGATTCCAAAGGAGCAGTATTATTGGGAACTAATGATGGGGGAATTAACATCTTAGATGGAATTTCTACAGAAAAATTAACAAAGCAAGATGGTTTAGTTGATAATGTCATATACGATATTATCCCTTATGGAAAAGATGCTTTGCTAATCCTGACAAATAATGGGGTTTCTAAATATTCATATGATCGTTTTTTTAATTATCCACTAAAGGACTCTACAATTAATACTAGGGTTTATACAGCATTAATTGATACCCAAGAAAATGTTTGGTTAGCAACAGGAAGTGGCCTAGCTAAAATCGATAACGATACCATCATAAGTTATTCTACAGGAAATAAAGAGTTAGATAATGTACCTATTATTCATCTAAGGCAAGGAAATGATGGAAGTATATGGTGTTCAACATTAGGAAAAGGAGTCTTTCAAATTACTCCTGAATGGAAAGTTAATCATATTCAATATCAGGATAATTTAGAGTATACATTTAGTTCTTTTCAATATTCTGATAGTGTAGTTTGGTTGTTGACGTATAAAGGCTTGTATCAATACCAGAATAATCAGGTTTCGAGTGTAGGTTTAAAATATAATGATCATTCTTCTAAGTATTATTTTCATTCTTGTATTCGCGATACTAAAGGAGATATATGGATTGCGACATTGAAGGGGGTTATTAAGATTGATAATCATGGGAAAGAAGTTTTTTTAGATAAAAAAAATGGGTTATCTGGAAATGATGCTTGGAAAATAATGGAAGATCATGAAGGTAATATTTGGGTAACTTTTAAAACAGGGGGTGTTTCTAAGTTAACGAATCAATCAATTACGATAAAGAATAACTTTAATAATGTCAGTAATGATGTAAAAAGTGTTTTTATTGATTTGAAAAACAGATTGTGGTTAGGAACTAATGATGGAGCTGTACTTATAGATAGCAGCGAGAATTCTAAACTAATCAAAGTAGGCTCTGAAAAAAGAGATGTTATAAAAGGTATCGGACAACATAGAGAATCGGTACTACTATTATCCAAACAAGGGATTAATATTTATAAAGATGAAAAGGTGCAAAATATTAATACAACTTCATTGAACCATCGTTTTGTAGGTGAATGTATTTTTATTGATAATAACAGGGCTTTTTTGGGGAGTTCTGTTACTGGAGTAGCCGAATTTAAAAACAATAAAATAGAGTATATCAACGATTCCCTTGGGATGGATAGAATTGGTGTCTTTTCTATGAATAAAACAGCAGATCACTTATGGTGGTATGCAACAGAGCATGGAGTTTTTAATCATGATGGGAAGCAATTAACTGAGGTCACAGAAGAACAAGGGTTAAGTGCAAGTAAAACACGAAGTTTGGTGCTCGATCAATCAGGAAAATTATGGGTTGGAAATAGTGAAGGTATTTTTTATAGAGAGGGAAATCACTTTTACCCTGTATATAAAGGTGATACGGTTAATAACAATACGATATATTCAATGTGTTTCGATAAAGAGGGAAATCTTTGGGCAGGAAAAATCGATGGTATAGATAAAATCAGCATTACAGCTGGGAAGATTACTGATATTCGTCATTATGATGCTAAGAAAGGGTTTGATATCGGTTCTTTGCATAACAATGCGATGGCGTTGGATAGTAATGGACACATCCTTGTTGGGACTGATAGAGGGTTGTTAGAGATTAACCCTTATTTAGATTTTCCAAATACTGTAGAGAGCAAAACTCATATAGAGGATATTCAATTGTTCTCTCAACCAACAGATTGGTCTATGTATGCAGATTCCATTGATGAGAATGGTTTTCCTGTAGGATTAGAATTGGACTACAATCAAAACTATTTTACATTCAATTATATCGGGATCTGTCATAAGTACCCAGAGGGAGTACGTTATCGAACAAAACTAGTCGGTTTGGACAAAGGTTGGGTGGAACGTGAAGATAAACGTTTTGTTATTTATGGAAACCTAAAACCAGGAGAATATACCTTTTTATTGAAATCTTGTAATAATGAGGGGATCTGGAATAAAGAACCAGTAAAATTCTCCTTTGTAATTCGACCTCCATTCTGGCAAACATGGTGGTTTTATAGTATTTGCATTGGAATCGTTATCGCTGGAATCTATTCTTATATAAAAATTAGAAATGCTAACATAGAAATTACACATAAGAATAAAGAGATCACACAAAAAAACCATGAAATTGAAGAGAAGAATAATGAAATAATGGATAGTATTAACTATGCCAAACGAATTCAGGATTCAATTCTTCCAGATAGTAAAATGCAATATTTAATGCCCAATAGTTTTGTCTTATTCCAACCAAAGGATGTTGTTAGTGGAGATTTTTATTGGTTAAAAAGAGTAGAAGAAGAATTATTATTTGCCGCAGTAGATTGTACTGGTCATGGTGTGCCGGGAGCCTTTGTAAGTATGGTTGGTTTTAGTGGTTTAAATAGAGCTGTTACTGAGTATAGTTTAACACAGCCTCATCAAATTTTAGAAAAACTCTCAGAATTTGTTGTAGAATCTTTTGCAAAGCATCAAAGTAAGAGTATCAATGATGGTATGGACGCTTCCTTATGTTCATTAAACCGAAGTACTAAAGTATTGCAATATTCAGGAGCGAATAACTCCATCTATATTGTCAGAAAAAGTGCTAAAGTTATTGTAGATACTAATGGAGATCCCGTAGCAGTAAAACAACTCGATAGTCTAAACGAACTTAAAGCTACAAGAAGACCAATAGGAAAGACAGATCATCCGATTCCGTTTGTGAATTATACAGTGCAACTGGAAGAAGGCGATGCTGTTTATCTTTTTACCGATGGATTTCCAGATCAGTTTGGAGGTGAGAAAGGGAAGAAATATATGTATAAAGCATTCAAACGCTTTTTACTTACTTTACAGGATACACCAATCACAGAGCAAGGTGATGCGCTTCGAAAAGAATATCAGAAATGGGCTGGTAACTATGAACAAGTAGATGATATCTGTATAATAGGAGTAAAGATTTAAATGAATTGATTAAATAAAAAAAGCGTGTTGGAAAGCACGCTTTTTTTATAAATATAGTACTTTGTATTGCATAGTACTATATTTTTATATATGTTTGTATTGTCAAATTAGATGAATCAATGAAAATAGAGAATACAAAGGCCCAAATGCGTAAAGGAATACTGGAGTATTGTATTCTTTCCATTTTAAATAAAAGAGAGGCATACCCTTCAGATATTATAACAGAATTGAGAGAAGCAAAGCTCTTAGTAGTAGAAGGAACGTTGTATCCTTTATTGACGAGGTTGAAAAATGCAGGATTTTTAACATATCGATGGGAAGAATCTAGTTCAGGGCCACCGAGGAAGTATTATTCGCTGACAAAGGAGGGGGAGTTATTTTTTTCAGAGTTAGAAAAAACATGGGAGAACCTCTATGCAGCAGTAAACCGAATAACCAAAGAACCTAAAAAGTAAAACGAGTTGATCAATATGAGAGATTCATATTGAAAAAAATATAGAAACATGAAAAAAACAATAACAGTTCATATTGCTAATTTTATCTTTAATATAGAGGAAGAAGCATATCAAACTTTACAGGTGTATCTAGAATCGATTAGTGCTCAATTTTCAATTGAGGAGGAGCGTGTTGAAATCATGCATGATATTGAAAGTAGAATAGCAGAGTTATTTAAGGAAAAGTTAAGTGCTCAAAAGGAGGTTGTCGTAGAGGCTGATGTTGTGGCGATGATCGAAATTATGGGAGCCCCAGAAGAATATGTAGTTGAGGAAGAGAGCTATACGGAATATCAAACCGAAACAGCTCAAAAGCAAGAGAAATCTTATCAAAAAGAACGTCAAATATATAGAGATACCGAAAATGCAATTTTAGGAGGGGTATGTAGTGGTTTAGCAGCTTATTTTGGAATCGATCCCATTGCTTTTAGAATCTTATTTATAGTATTTACATTAATGGGAGGATCAGGTATTTTGATTTATCTTATTTTATATTTTGCCATTCCTGAAGCAAAGACTATAGCTGAGAAATTGAGAATGAAAGGAGAAAAGATAGATGTTTCTTCAATTAAAAATCAATTTGATAAAGTAAAAAATGAGTTAGGAGATGAAACCAATCAAAGAAAAATAAAAAAAGGCTTTCATAAACTTACACAAGGTTTAGTAACCTTATTCACAGGATTTATAAAAGTCTTTTCTAAGTTTACAGGTTTTATCTTTTTAATTGGGGGGATCGTAGGTTTAGTTGTTGTTGTTATAATATTTAATGAAGATTTGTTAAGTCTAATTTCTGAACAGAGTATTTCCCTATCCGATTTATTAGGTTTGTTGTTTGAATCAGAAACACACCATATACTAGCTTACTATAGTCTGATTGTTTTATTGCTGATGCCTATTAGTTATTTTGTGATTCGAGGATTACAATTATTGTTTGGAATAAAAAATAAGTTTGGCTCGGTAAAAATTGCTGCACTAACGTTATGGATAATATCTATTTGTATGTTATTTTTAGTTGGTGTTTATCTGGCTAAGAATTTTGATGAATCTTCGGGGAATATTGTAGAAAGTCATTATCTAACGGTTGATGATGGAACGATATTGGTGGAACTGGAGTCAAATGAGTTATTTCCTAATTTAATTCGAAATGATGGAGATGTTATTTTGAATGAAATGGTTCGGCTAACAGATTCGGCTACATTGTTAGCTTTCCCTCGTTTAGTGGTTGAACCTTCTGAGACGGATTCCATTGAATTAAAAATTATCAAAAGAGCTAGAGGAAGTAAAGAACAATTTGCAGTAGAACATGCGAATGAAATAGGATATAACTACCACACAGAAGGGAACAAAATTGTTTTATCCAACTATTTTACGATCCCTCACGAGGCTAAATTTAGAGGTCAAAATATTAAAGTTGTATTAAAAGTCCCAGAGGGTATGGAGTTAGATTTTGGAGGTAATATAGAAGACCTAATGTGCTCTGTAAGAGGAGAGCATGACTTAAACCATACTACTTGGGTAAATAGAAAAGGAAGAATGATAAATATAATCGAATAATTATGAGAGGTACTATTATTTTATTTGTAGCATTACTATTATTAAATAGTTGTAAAGTTGAATCCTTAAGAGGATCTAAAAAGTTAATTGAAAAAGAGTTAGCGTATACTGGTTTTAACGCAATCGCTGTACACAATTTGTTTAAAATCAATATTGTTCAGTCGGATGAATATAAGGTTGTGCTAAAGTGTAATGAGAATGTTGAAGCGTTTGTAGAAGTCAAACAAACAGGAGAGGAACTTTCTTTCTCACTAAAAGGAAATAGAGTTTATAAGAATTTGACCTGTATAGCAACAGTATATATGCCAGATATTGTAAATATAGAAAGTTCAGGGGCTGCAAAGATTAATATTGCTGACTTCAAAACCAATGAACTAACGATAGAGTCTTCTGGTGCAACACATTTATTAGGAAATCTAGAAGTAGAACGTTTAACAATTGCGTCATCGGGAGCAACAGAGTTAGATTTAACAGGTTATGTAGCTGAGGGAGAAATTGTAGTGAGTGGAGCTTCAAAAATGAATTGTGAAGATTTAACCTTTGATGTTCTAAGTCTAGAAAGTTCGGGTGCTTCTAAAGCTGTCATGCATGTAGAGAAAGAGTTTTCAGTAGATTTAAGTGGGGCTAGTAAGGTTAGTTATTATGGGCGTCCACAAATCGTAAAAGAAGAAATTTCAGGAGCTGGAAAGTTAAACCACTTGAAATAGTAGCGATTTAAAACTCCCAACCGTAGTTGAATAGGTTCTGAGAACCATTAGGACCAGATTTAGGCTTGTGTTTATAATAGCTTTTGCCAGCGGCAATTTTACAGTCTTTAGCTGAGCCAAGTAGTGCCCATTGGTTAATAATTCCCTCAGCAATAAAAGCGCCAGGGTATAATAAATGATTGGTATTAACTAAAGGATAGCTATTGGTGTATTCATAGTATTCTTTAAAATACTTTCCGGAGACACAAGCGATGGCTGCTGCATCTTTTGGAGTATGATTTTTTGGTGGTAAAATAGTTGGGGTATCGTCCATTAATCCATTGTGTCCATTAAAAATAGAAAGGTCTGCGTCTTTTCCTATTGCGATAGTATGATTGTCAATGATAACTGAATCGGAGCGATTCCCAGATAAAGCATTGAAAAAATCTTCAAGGCAGTGCTTCATTTCATCCCCTCTATAGGCGTCGGCAATCAAATACACAACTGCATGATTTTTAAATGTTTTCTTGTAGACAACACGCTCAAGTACTACATCATTAATGTTGAGTTTACTATTGACTAATTTCCAGTCCGAGAGCTCTTTAAAATAGCGTTTAACTCCTTTACTAGTTGCCCAATAGAGGTTGCGTTTTAAATCCAAACCATTTCCTAAACTTGCGGAGGTTGGAACAATGCCTTGGTTTTCATTGTCGCAAAGTGGTACATAGAGTTGAACAGTTAAAGGTTGCTGATTAATAATTTTTTTGGCTAGGCGTTGTACAATTATAGAACGATCATCTGTTGATTCTTGAGGAAGAGGCCTGTTGTTGGCTGAGTTAGTAGAGTCGTTCATTTGAGTAGCGGATTCTAGAACCTCAGTAGTGTTGTGATTGGCGTTGTTTTGTGATTGAGCACATTGAACAAAAAAGAGGGGAATAAAGAATAGAATAGAAACTCTCATATTATTTATAATGCAAATAGAGATGTATGGTACACTACTTTTTAGGAAGGAGTTTTATTCTGTTTTCACTTTCTAATTTTTTTAATGTTTCGGTAGTTGAAGCTACAGTAGAAATAGGCAGAGTGAGCATTATTCCTATTAGTGGAATAAAAAGCATAATAGAAAATAAAAAGCCATTCCCAACTGCTGTTCCACGGTGTCTTCTTACAAATTGAATACTATCTCCATAACCAAAGTAACGTTCCATGGTATAGTCCATATTACCAAAACCAGCATAATACGATTGAATATAAAAAATCAATACAGTAGAAAAAAGGTTTAGTACAGGAATAAGGCTTAATAACATCAATGGTAAAGTATAGAGTAGTTCAAAAAACAAATTTCGAATATTAATTCTAAGACCTCTTACCAACAATTCCATAAACTCAGGCCAAGTATCAGAAAGATCAATTTCTTTTCCAGTGAGGTGAACTTCCACTTTTTCCGATACTGGGCTCATAAAAGGAGCAGAAAGCGCCATTACAATGTGTTTGTAAATAGTAATGCCAACGATTAAAACCAATAAACCTCCAATCCAATGACTGATTTCAGTTACAACAGATTTTCCCCATTCCCAAGTCCAGTAACTTGCTATTCTATCTCCAATATTATCTGCTACAGAATAAGAGATAAATAGAATAATTCCTCCAGTGAGTAGGCCAATTAAAGCAGGGATCAAGAAGTATTTCCAAAGATTCAATTTATTAATTAATCCAATAGCAGAACCGTAAGCTTTTATTCCGTCAATGATATCTTTCATGGTTAAATTTTAATTCCTAAAACAGTAATGTCATCCAATTGTTCATTATCTCCTTTCCATTTGTTAAGGTAGTTTTCAAATAATTCTTTTTGTTTTTCCATCGGTTGGGAATGATGTTTGGCTAATAATGTTTTGAAAGTTTTAATTTTCATTTTCTTATTGCTTTCTCCACCAAATTGGTCATAATATCCATCGGTGAAAAGATAGATTAGATCTCCCGTTTTTAATTGTGCTTCAGCACAAGAAAAAGGTTGCTCTTTTCGATACCTTCCGATAGGTTGTCTACAAGCTTTTAAGGTTTTTAATTCACCATCAGAAAAAATCAACAGAGGGTTGTGGGCCCCAGAGTATTGTAATTGTTTGGTTGATTTATCTAGTCTACAAAAACAAATATCCATACCATCATTCATTCCGTCTTGGAAAGATTTGATTACGAATTTTTTTACATGATCCAAAATTTCAGCAGTATTGGTTAGTTTTAATTGAATTACTGCTCTACTTAAGGCATTCGAACATACAATACTAACCATAGAGCCTGGAACACCATGCCCTGTGGAATCTGCAACAGCAATATAGAGGTGTTGCTCATCTTCATAAGACCAATAAAAATCGCCACTTACAATGTCTTTTGGTTTGAAAATGATAAAATAATCTTGAACATACTTTTTTAAATAAGATAATGACGGTAGAATGGAACGTTGGATTTTTAATGCATAATTAATAGAATCAATAATATCTTTGTTTTTCTCCGAAATAATTTTGTTTTGTTCTATAAACAATAATTTCTGTTCATGATCTTTATCTAAGATTTGTTTGGTAAAAGGAATAAATATAAGTGCTATTAGCACAATTACAACAATAGAGATGATTGCCTGATTATAAAATTGTTTTTTAACGATATTAGAAAACTCATCAAAAGAAATATCAGCTTCTAATAAGGCAACAACTTCTCCTTTTGAGTTTTTTATAGGATGAAAAGCAGATAGCCATGTCCCGTTTTCTGACATGTATTTTGGAATCGTACCACCAGTTTCCATATTATCCAGGAGGATGTCTGGAGAGTTAATGTATGCATGACGATAATACACTTGCGTATCAGATCTAACAATATATTTAAATTGATGATCAATACTATCATACAAAAGGGTGTAAACAGTACTGTTTAAATTATTATCAACTTTAGCTTGGTTTAAAATCTGATGAATTTCATCGTAAAGAACATTTTGCTTCACATGCTTTAATTCATCTTTTGCTGTATTATTATCAGTTAATTGTTGATGGCTGTCTCCGTTAATGTTATTTCCTATAGAAACCACTACAGCCTTTAATTTATCAAACTGCCTTTGTTCTTGTAGGCTTAAATTATTATAATAGCCGTAGGTTAAGAAGAAAGCAGTTGTCAGTATAATAAGCAAGTATATAATAAAGATAATCCTAGTGGATATATTCTGTAATATTCTACTTAAAATAGTGCTCATAGTCTAAACTTAATCATTTTTATTGATAGGGTAGATAATTTGCTTTAAAAATGTTTTAGGAAATTTTTTAATGTTGTTAAAGCCTAGTTTAAGATCTCTTCCACTGGATGGAATATAAGCCGTTTTAAAAAGATAGTCCCAAATACTAAGGCTAATACCAAAATTAACGCCATGACGATGTTTTAAAGGTAATGCCTTAGCATGATGCCAAATATGCATAGCAGGATTGTTAATAATATACTTTAAAGGACCATAGGAGATGTTGATATTAGCGTGATTTAAATGGCCAATTGCAATAGAAATATAATAGACAATAAAGGCGTCTTCAGGATTAAAGTTACCAATTAAGACCATAACAATATATTTCATTGGAGTGTAGAATACATTTTCCATCCAATGATACCTTAAATGAGCGGCAAATCCCATTTCTTCAACAGAATGATGAACTTTGTGAAAGTTCCATAAAAATTCATAACGATGCAATAAGACATGGGTAAACCACTGAATAAAGTCCAGAGCAACAAAGAATACAACGAGCTGTATTGCATAAGGGAGTTGTTTGGTATCATAAAGAATCAAACTGTTTGCTCCATTAGGAAATAAACTTTCAAAAAGAGCAGCCGTAACATTGGAAAAAGCAACAAAAATAACCAGCTTAAATAAGTAAAAATTAAAGTACATATAAAAAACATCTAGCCAAAAGTCTTTCCTAAATATCGCTTGGTCTTTTCGCCAAGGGAATAGTATTTCTAGCCCCCAAACAGCTAAAGAAAGAAAGGTCAGTAACCAAAAGTAGTTAACATACCAAGGGGAAACTTGAAAAGTGATTTCTTGCCAGATATAATTTCCATAGTTTCCAAAAGATGTAATAAATATTTCCCAATAATTCATAATAAACTTACTTTAGCAGAATATAATATAACAAAATTATACTAAGGAATAGTTATCCTTTGTGATATTGGTCACTTTGAGATTAAATAACTGACACTATTTGCTGAAAATAAATGAGCGTGAAAAAAGGATGGATTAAAAATATAGTATACCTGATCTATGCTGTGTTTGTCGTTTTTTTTGTTTTAGGAAATGCAGACATCGTGCAAATTGAAAAACACTTCTTTAATTCAGATACCTTATATTTACCTTCGATTTATGTCGATTTATTTGAGCACCATAATCACTTTAAAGACTTTAACCTTAATCCTGCTCCAAACTTTTTTCCAGATATGGGGTTTCATTTTGTGTTGATGAAACTGTTGCAATCTGATTTTAAATTGGTCGCTTTAGTTTTTGCCATATTTCAAGTTTTTGGTATTGTTGTATTGCTAGATAGAATAGGACAATTACTAGCTATGCCTAGGTCAATTAAAGTCTTAGGAATAGGATTACTGTTTTTGTTTTTTCTTCCAGCAGTTTTCTCAAATGACTTTCTTTTCTCTTTTTATTTTATCATTAATTCTTACCATTTGGGAAGTTTTATATTGGCGCTTTGGTTGGTGGTATTGCTTTATCAAATAGAGCATTGGTTTTCTACTTTATTGTATACCGCTCTTGTATTTGTAGGCGTTATTTCTGACAAGTCTTTAATCGTAAATTTTGTAGTGCCCTTAATTCTAGTTGGGATCGTTTTTTTGATTTTGAACGGTAAAGAGAAGCAGATCAATTTAAAAAAAGGGATGCTTTATGCAGTTATAGGTAGTTTATTAGGTTTTGCATTTCTAAAATTAAATAAAGAACTGGAATGGTTATCCATTCCCCATACTGATATTGATCCTACTTGGGAAAAAATTGTAGCTTCTGTTCAGTTGTTTTTTAAGCAAACATTGAAATACCTGATGGATTTCTCATGGGTATCTTTAGTTTTCTTTTTGGCTATAGTCTCTTATTGTTTGCAAGCTTTTCATCTTGTCAGCGGACTAAAACATAAACCTGAATTTGGCGATTTATTATTGTTTTTAATGATTAATGTCGTGTTGTTTTCTCCAGTTTTTATTGGAAAAATAACGGGATTAGATTCCTTGCGCTATAATTATCATGGAGTAATTCTTCTCGTATTTCTTTTGCCTTATACCATCCATAAAATTTGGAAAGTTAATGAGCGTATTTTAAGAGGGATTGGGGGTGCTTGGACAGGAATGATCGTATGGGGAGCCCTTTTTGGTGTGAATATAAAAGGAGTCCATAATTATTTAAATTTATATCCTTACGAAACCTCTTTAATGGATCGTGCTATCGATAAATATCAATTGAAAAAAGGGTTAGCTACCTATTGGAAAGCAAAGAAAAACACAATGTTTTCTAAAGAAAACGGCATTGTTTATAATGTTCATGAGGATTTAAAGGTTTATCAGCATGTCTCTAATAAAACCTGGTACTTAGATGATGTTAACAATAAAAATCATCAACCTGTATTTAATTTTTTTATTTCAGATAATGATGAAATGACAGCAAATATTCTAGAGCTGTTTCCTCAGGCAGAACAAATTTATTTAAGTGAAACGCTCTTTATCATTAAAACGTCTGATTTTGTGTTTGATTCAGCTCATGAAATTGTTAAGCTTTAAAAATTACTTTAGACATTCATAGATTTTAAACCGTTTGTTTTCTTGGAGCACCTTAACAGTCGAAAATTTATGTTTTAGGTGCGGGAGGTATTTAAGATGGTTGTTGGCAACCATTATAAAGCGCCCATTAGGCTTTAGAACTTGAGCTACTTGAGAAAACATTCCAAGTGGGACACTGATGTTGATTTCATAGCCAAAGTGAAAAGGTGGATTAGAAATCACTAGATCAAAAGAAGAGTCAGCAATTGTTGCTAAAGTATTGTCGTGAATATAGGAGCAATTATAGGCTTGTAAATTCAATTGAGAAGAAGCAATCGCCAAAAATGAATCATCTAATAAGGTTACAGCTGCATGAGGTTGCTGCTGTAAGGCCATTAACCCTAAAATACCATTTCCAGAGGCCAAGTCTAGAATTTTTTCTTCATTTTTTTGAATAATAAGGTGATCAATTAAAAATTGAGAGGCATAGTCAATATTGGATGCTGAAAAAACACCATAATACTGTTGAAGCTCATTCCCTTTATAATTGAGATGATGTAACGGGATTAGTTGCTTCGTTTTCTTTTTCTGAAGAACAATTAATCGTGCTTTCTTATGGGCTTTTGTTTGTTGAATATCTTCGAAATACTTACTGGCAACTTTTAAGAGTTGAGGTGTGAAATATTTCGTCATAAAACTACAAATGATGCGTCCGTCATCTGTTAAGTTTTGATGGATTTGAGCCAAATAAAGTTCAAATAAATCTATTGATTTAGGTACTTTAAGTAGACCAAGATTGTGCTTCGTGTTTAGGTGCTCCAATGGCGAGACCAATTGCGAAGAAAGTAATTCGAAATTATTGATCTTACTATTTGCTTTTAAAGCATATTCTTGCGTCTTGTTGTTAACAATACTTATTGGGGTATAGGTGTTGAGCGTAGTAGCTAAAAAGCCAAAATCATCATTAGCAATAATGATTTTGGAGTTTTGATCAAGTAAATCTTCTAAATAAATTAACGTCAATTCATCTCCAGCATTCCATGGTTTTAGGGAATTATTGCTGTTAGAGGGATAGCGTTTGATCGAATAGTGTTTATCTAGAAAACGATACTCCATATTAATTTTTTTGATTGGCTAAATGAATTAAAAAAGCATAATCTAAAGCGGTTTCTTTTAAATATTCAAAACGGCCACTAGCGCCACTATGGCCAGTTTCCATATTGGTTTTTAGTAGAAGTAAATTGTCATTAGTTTTTAATTCTCGAAGTTTAGCAACCCACTTTGCTGGTTCCCAATATTGAACTTGTGAATCATGAAGTCCCGTTGTTACTAATAGGTTAGGGTAATTTTGAGCTTTTACATTGTCATAAGGAGAATAAGATTTCATATATTCATAATAAACCTTATCATTTGGGTTACCCCATTCTTCATATTCCCCTGTAGTTAAAGGAATAGAAGCATCTAACATAGTCGTCACCACATCAACAAATGGAACAGCAGCAATAACACCTTTATAGAGTTCAGGATTGTAATTAATAACAGCTCCCATCAGTAAACCTCCAGCACTTCCACCTTCTGCAAATAAGTTATCAGGAGAAGTATAGCCTTCTTCAATTAAATAGTTTGAACAGTCAATAAAATCAAAAAATGTATTTTTCTTTTTTAAGAATTTTCCATCCTCATACCATGACCTACCAAGTGTTTGACTTCCTCTGATGTGTGCGATAGCAAAAACAAATCCTCTATCAAGTAAACTTAATCTACTAATACTAAAGTTAGGCTCCACATTAATACCGTAAGAACCATAAGCATATTGTAATAAGGGTGTGTTTGGAGTAATTTCAGTCGTTTTTTTATAGACCAGTGAGATCGGTATTTGAGCACCATCTCTAGCAGTAGCTATTAAGCGTTTAGAAATATAATCACTAGGATTGTGTCCTCCTATAATTGTCGTTTGCTTCAACAACTTTTGTGTTTTGGTTTGCATATCAAACTCATAAATTGAGCTAGGAGTGGTTAATGAATTATAATTGTACCTTAATTTATTCGTATTAAATTCAATGTTTGTAGTCGTTTCAGCAAAGTAGGTAGGGTCATTAAAAGGAATATAAAAAGAGTCCTCTGTCTTTAAATTGATCACTTTTAATTGTGCTAAGCCATCTTTGCGTTCAGAGATGACCATAAAGTCATTGAATACATCAATGTTTTCAATTAAGATTTGTTCATCATGGGGAATATATTCTTTCCAGTTTTTAATGCTTGTTTCGTTCTCAGCACAGACCATTACCTTAAAATTTTGAGCATCTAGGTTGGTCAAAATATAGAATTGGTCATCTTTATGAAAAATAGCGTATTCAACACCTTTAGTTCTAGGATTAAAAGGGATAAATTCACCATGGGGAGTATCTGCATTTAATAAAAGGTACTCATCGGTTAATGTGCTCGAAGAACCAATAACGATATACTTTTCGGATTTTGTTTTGTAGACATAAGTATCAAATTGCTCATCTTTTTCTTCATAAACGATCACATCTTCAGATGGAGAAGTCCCTATTGTGTGTCTCATGATTCTGTACGAGCGAAGAGTTTCTTCATCTTGTAATGTATAAAAAATAGTTTGGTTATCATTGGCCCAAGTAATCGCTCCTGTTGTGTTGGGAATGACTTCTTTTAAGAGCTCACCAGACTTAAGGTTTTTAAAGTGAATATCGTATTTTCTTCTAGACACAGTGTCAGTAGAATAGGCTAAAAGTTCATTGTTGGGGCTTACTTCATTGTCGTATAATTGAAAAAAGCTTTTTCCTTTAGCTAATTCATTGCAGTCAAGTAAAATTTCTTCAGGGGCATCAAGAGTCCCCTTTTTTCTACTTTTGATCATGTACTCGCTACCTTTCTCGAATCTAGAGATATAGTAATAACCATTATAGAAATATGGAACAGATTGGTCTTCTTCTTTTATTTTACTTTTGATTTCTAAGAATAGTTCTTCTTGAAGTTGTTCGGTTGGAGCCAATTGGTTTTCGGTATAATTATTTTCTTGATTCAAATAGTCAAGAACCTTTGGATTCTCCCTTTCATTTAACCAAAAATAGTTATCTATTCTTGTGTCGTTGTGTGTGTGGAGTTCTTTAGGGTGTTTTTCACAAACAGGAGCTTTTATTATTTCAGCTTTTTCTATATTCTTCATGGAATCGTTATTAGAACAATTAGTTAGTATCAAGCAAGATGCTATAGGGAAGAGTAGTTTTTTCATTCATCATTATTTAAAAGAGTCAAGTTGCTCTTGAGGAGATTTTTGTAAAAAAGGGATATAATGAGCTAGGCTTTTAGCAAGTTCATGGTCGGGATATATTTCAATAATTTGCTGATAAATAGAAATTGCTTTATTGATATTACCGATTTTCTCTTCATAAATTTTTCCTTTGTTATATAAATAAATAGGAGCATTTTTCGATTGAGGAAAGTGGCGCAGTAAAAGCTCTATGATTTTAATGTTTTCCTGGTTTTTATTTAAGCCATCTGCACTTTTGGCTGCTAAAGTAAGCACTTCTTCTTTGTGCGTACTTTTCGGAAAAATAGAGTCAAAAAAAAGTGACTCTCGATACAACGAATCAGCCACTTCTTTGTTTAATGTTAAATCTGTATTTACTAGCTGCTTTTCTAATGTTTTTAATGAGGCATATTGTGTTTTTTCATATTTCCTAGTAGAACAACTAGATAAGATAAAAACAGCAGCTAAAAGGTATAAATACTTCACGCCTATGTCCAAAAGAAAATTACTCTTGATTTAGTTCCTTATAGTAAAGAATCTTTTCCTCAGCAGTCATATCTATAATTCCTTTGCTTAAGTAGGTTTTCATACTTTTAGAAAGTGGATTTCTTGGGTATCTTTTTATTAATTCTTTATAAGCAGCTTTAGCAGCATCAATTTTACCCATTTTTTCTTCTAAAACCTTTCCTTTGTTGTAAAGGTGAACTACGGTTTTATTCGATTCAGGTAAGTCATTTGCTAGTTGATGATAAATTTCTACAGCTTCTTTATAATTACCAATATCTTCAGCTCCTTTAGCAGCATATACCAAAGCCGTTTCTAAGTTTTTACTTTCAGGGTAATCCTTGCTAAAAGCAATAGCATTTGAGTAAAGTTCTTTGGCTATATTTAAGTCAATGGTTAAGTCGTTCTTCACACGTTGTTCGTCTAACTCTTGAAGTTCTTTAAAATCTTTCGATTCTTCAGCAGGGTCTTTACTTTCTGTCTCTACAACTTCTTTAGCTTCAGTTTCTTGCCCCTTTACAGCTTCCTTTTGTTCGCCCCCACAGCTAAACATTAGGTATCCTAAAGAAAATAAAATAAGTATTCGTTTCATAGTGTGTTTTTTTTAAAATAATTTGGGGCAATGTCTAACAAGTTATAAAAGGTTCTAAAGATAGAAAAAAAACTTATTTATTTGGAAATTTCATTCTGTAATTTACAGAAATATTTCCCTTAGAAATATCGTTTAGTTTTCTTTTGAGTAAACGCTTCTTTAAAGGGGATAAGTAATCTGTAAATAGTATGCCCTCTATATGATCATACTCATGTTGAATAATACGTGCAGCGATGCCAGTATAGGTTTCTTCTTTAAACTCCCAATTTTCGTCAAAATAGGAAATGGTTATCGTGTTATGACGGTTGACGTCTTCTCGAATTCCAGGAATGCTTAAACACCCCTCAGAAAAATTCCATTTCTTACCTGTTTCTTCTTCAATAATAGGATTAATAAAGATTTTTTTAAAGTTTTTAAGAATTTCAAAGTTTTTTGCTTCGATTTCATTTTCAGGTTCCTCTTCTCCAAATGGCGAAGCATCTACAATAAAAATTCGTTTATCCAACCCAATCTGTGGCGCTGCTAAACCAACTCCAGATGCTTTGTACATGGTTTCAAACATGTTGGAAATTAATTCTGATAAATCTGTTCCTTCTTCAAACTCCTCACAATCCGCTCTCAATACAGGAGTTCCATATGCTACAATCGGTAAAACCATAAAACTATTTTTTTGCAAATTTGTTATTTTTCCGCCTAATTTCCTAAAATTAGGAGCTGCGATTTAATTTTGAAAGCTCAAATAAATGTGTAATTTAAATTTTAGACTTACTTTTGGAAAAATATATAAGCAGATAAATACAATATTATGAGAAAGATATTTTATTCTTTATTTGTTTTTGCTGGATTAGCATTAACAAGTTGTTCGGAGAACAATGATAAAGGACATGACGAACATGGACATGAACATCACGAGGGGCATGAAGGCCACGAAGGACATGACCACGAGGGGCATGACCACGAAGGGCATGAGCATGGGGAACACGCTCATCACGAAACGACAGAAGAGGCGGAAAAACCAAGTTTTCCAGTGGAAGGATATGAGTTTTATGGGATGGCTGAAGTAAAGCCAGGAGAAGCTGTTACTGTAGAAGAAATGGTTGCAAAAATTCATGCAGATGGATCATTTGATGGCAATGTAAGTGCTGTATTAGATGGTGTTTGTAAGAAAATGGGATGTTGGGTAACGATGGTCAATAAATCAGGAGAATCTGTTAGAGTTCGTTTTAAAGATCATGAGTTTGGTGTGCCAACAGATACACCAGAGGGGACAGAAGTGGTGTTGAGAGGTATTGGAACAATGGATACAACCTCAGTTGAATTACAAAAACATTACTTAGATGATGCCAAAGAAGCTGGACAAGAGGTTGCTCAAGAACAGTATGATGCGATCACAGAAGATTTGATCGAGATTTCATTTATTTCTGACGGAATATTGGTGAAGAAGTAAGGTATGAATAATCAACTGATATACATATTAGTAGGAACACGACCAAATTTTATCAAAGTAACTCGTTTTAAGGAGTTAGCTGAAAAGTATGGGAAAACAGTAAAGATTATACATACTGGCCAACACTTTGATGAGAATATGGCGAATGTTTTTTTTAAACAATTTGAATTAGAGCCCGACTACTTTTTAGAAGTTGGTGGGCTCTCTCCAAATTCTCAAATAGGAGAAATCATCTTAAGGCTGGAAAAACTATTTGAAACAATTGGTCGTCCAGATTATTTTATGGTTCCAGGAGATGTCAATTCAACATTAGCTGGAGCAATTGCCGCCAATAAAATGGGAATTAAATTGGTGCATCTAGAAAGTGGGTTAAGATCTAAGGATCAGTTAATGCCTGAAGAACATAATCGAATTTTGACAGATTATTTAGCAGATGTTTGTTTTGTCACTGAACAATCAGGGTTAGATAATTTAGAAGCAGAAGAAAGCCTTTCTAAGGTGCACTATGTCGGGAATACCATGATTGATACTCTAGTACATTTCGAACCAAAAATTGAGGCTTCAACAATCTTAGAGGAGCTTCAAATGGTGAATCAAAATTATGTGTTAGCGACCTTTCATAGACCATCTAATGTGGATACAAAGGAAAAACTAGAAAAACTATTAGAGATTCTAAAAACAATTACTAGTTATCAAAAGTTAATCTTACCATTACACCCAAGAACACTAAAAATGTTTAAAACTTTTGATTTGTATGAGCAGCTTGGTAAACTTGAAAATTTAGTGTTAACAACCCCATTAGGGTATTTCGAGTTTCAAAAACTGATTAAGTATAGTAAATTGGTGATTACAGATAGTGGGGGGATACAAGAAGAAACCACATATAGACAGGTTCCATGTTTGACGTTAAGGGAGAATACGGAGCGCCCAATCACGATTACAGAGGGAACAAATACCTTAGTTAAATTCACATCAAAAGATATAGCCCACTATCTTCAAGAGGTTTTATCTGGAAGCTATAAAAGAGGTAGCGTTCCAAAATATTGGGACGGAAAAGCTTCTGAGCGAATTCTATCTATTTTATGAGGAATACCATCCATTATATCACCTATAATGATACTTATAGTGGGATCTATCAAAGCCAGGTAATAGATGTTGTAAAGCATTTGAATTTGAAATTTGATGTTGAAGTTCGTTTAATAGCATTTGTCCCAATTAGGTTGTGGAATCAACAGCGTAAAATTATAACATCTAAGTTGCCTGAAGCAAGCGTTTATCCTGTTTTAGGAGCTTTAGATAAAGTGAAAAGAACGAGTAGATTTTTAAAGATTATTTCCAATAAGCAGTTTGCAATTTGTAGAGGCCCGTTGGCTTTTTTATTGACAAAAGGTTATTACAGAAAAGTAGTGTATGACGGGAGGGCTGCTGTTGAAGCAGAGGTGACAGAGTACAACGTTACAGGTCATCAACACTTAGATGAACTCTTTATTCGTGCAGAAAATTTTGCGATTAATAATGCTGATTATTTTATCAGTGTATCAAAGAAGTTGGTAGAATATTGGGAAGAGAAGTTAGGACATAAAATTTCTCATCAAAAATACTCAATTATACCATGTACATTAACAAGTCTAAGTCATTCTTCAACGAGGAGAGTTGATTCTGAAAATGTAAGGGTTGTTTATGCAGGAGGGACAGGAGCTTGGCAATCTTTTGAGAAAGTAGTTGGCTTATTGGATGAATTGATGGCAAAACAAGCAAATCTTGAAGTTTTGTTTTTAACAAAAGAAAATCCACATTTGTTAAAGCTATTAAAGAAGTATCCTGATAGAAGTGAACGTAAATGGGTGGCTCATGATGAGGTGTTTAATGAATTGTCTAGTTGTGATTATGGGATTTTATTGAGAGAAGATAGAGTGACCAATAGCGTAGCATCTCCTGTTAAATTTGCTGAGTACCTCAATGCTGGATTAAAAGTGTTGATATCGCCAAATATTGGAGATTTTTCGGAGTTTGTAAAAAAGAATGATTGTGGTATTGTAATTGAAGATAAGATACCATTTCTAGAAAAAAATATACATCATAAAGAGTTAGCTGAACTGTGTGAAGTTTATTTTTATAAATGCTCTAAAAATATTGCTAAAGAATACGCTAAAATGCTGTCTCGAGTTAACTAATTATTGTTTTTAGTTGTTCAGTTTTTTTACCTCAATAACCTATAGGTTAAAATATAATTTTTAGTAGTAGCTATACTTGGTCATGGGATAAAGCCTTTAGGAATGTATGTGTTAAAATATTCTAGTGCTAATTTTTCATCAAACGGGTATGAACTTCTGATAGAGTCGAAAAGGACTTGATAGCCTTTGTTAAGGTTTACGTTGATATTGTTTCCCAAATAATGTTTGGAATCAGTTTTTTTAACTTGCTTTTTAAAGATGATGTTTTTTGGGGATGTTGATTGGTTGGTTTTGAAGAAGAGGTGCCTCCAATAATTAGTGTTTTTACTTCATGACCATGATATTTAAACCCAGCAATAACTTCTCTCATGTGGGTCCCGTAACCTGTGTTGTCAGAAAGATTTAAATGTGGATGCGCTGAATAGTATAAAATTTTCATTTCTATTAACCTAAAAAGATTGTCAAATATAACTTGTCTTTGTGCTAAAAGTGGTTTTATGAATTAAAGTTATGTTAAAATAAAACCATTGGTTCACTGTAGTGTAGGGCAATAAGGAAGAGATCTTATTGCCCTCAATATAACTATATCTATTTAACTATCGGTATTTTTGTAATGCTTACTTACGTCACCATAAGTAATAAATTGACCATTAACCTTATCCAAGGCTTCTTTTAGTAATCTTGGTGTTATCAGACCAATGTGGATTAATTTGGCCTCCATAAGGCTCACCTCTCGGGTGATAAGTCGCTTCAGATTCGTTTTGAGGAGTAAGTGTGAATGTGTTGTCTGCAAAGGAGGGGAGTGTTTCTTTAAAAAGTTCGCCTCCAGCAGAGGTAACTTTATTGTATAAAGTTTCAGCAGTATCATTTTCTGTAATATCAACCTTTGAACGAGCAACGATAGGTCCATTGTCTACTCCTGTCATCATCCTGTGTATGGTTATCTCCATTTATTAGAGACCAAGGAATTGGGCGTGAACCTCTATTTTTAGGAAGGTATGCAGTATGTATATTATATACTCCAAGTTTAGGTATGTTCAGAAGCGTTTCTTTAAAGATCTCACTCCAAAAGCATGAAATAATAATATCGAGGTTCAAATTAGTAAGAAAATCAAGTGATTCGGGGCTGTTTACTTTCATGTTTTTATAAACAGGAATACCTTTCTTTTTCGCTTTCTCTTTAGGTTTCTATGACCTAAATTGAGCCATGTTTTCATTGAAGGGTCATTGTCTCGTGTATAAACGCCCAGAACTTGATGGCCTTGTGTAGAAAGATGGTCTAAAACTAAGCAAGATAACTCTTTACTACCTATTAAAAATACTCTCATTTTTTATTTGAATTAAGATGTTGTTTATTCGCTCAAATAAACGATAATGATTCTTGCTTTAAATGCAATTGATAGCTTACTATTATTTCAAACCAACCCCCATTGATTAATGGGGGTTGGTTTGAAATAATGGATTTTAAGTAAAAAAAGATAACTTAATTATGCATTGGAAAATACCAATTGTTATAGTGAAAATGCTAATGGAATATTAGATGTAACTTAATTTTGTTTTGTATACAAAGTTGTTAATTAAAGGGGAAAATAAAGTTTTTAAAGAGTTTTTTGAGATAAATACATTACCTTTGTTTTAAGTTAAAAAAAATGAAGTTAGGATTTAAAAAAGCACTTGTGTTGGCTCCACATACAGACGATGGAGAATTTGGTTGTGGGGGAACAATAGCTAGGATGATAGATGAAGGTGCTGAGGTGTATTTGGCAGCTTTCTCAGCTTGCGAAAAGTCTGTGTTAAAAAAATATCCTTCTGATATTCTTGTTGCTGAATTGAAAAGAGCAACAGAAAAATTGGGGATTCCTGAAGAAAATTTATTCCTGTTTGATTTTGAAGTTAGAATTTTTAACGAGAGAAGGCAGGATATTCTTCAAACAATAATTGATTTAAGAGAAAGAATAAATCCTGATGTGGTTTTTATGCCTTCTTTGGATGATATACACCAAGATCATGCTACGATTGCACAAGAGGGATTAAGAGCATTTAAATTTTGTACATTGTTAGCTTATGAGATGCCATGGAATAACTTGGTTTTTGAAACAAGTGCTTTTGTGTTTTTAGAAGAAAAATATATTAGAAGAAAAATAGAGGCATTAAAAGAATATGAGTCTCAATCACATCGACCATATTCTAATGAGGAGTTTATTCGTTCATTAGCAAGAACAAGAGGGGTGCAAATTAATACAACTTATGCTGAGACCTTTAATGTTATGAGGTGGATTATAAATTAAATAGAGATAAAAATGAATGTGATTTCGGAAAAAGCTATAATAGGCGAAAATGTAGAGATTGGACATTTTAATATAATTGAAGAGGGAGTTACAATAGGCGATAATGTTATTATAGGCAATTATTGCCATCTTAAAAGTGGTGTAACTATAGGCTCTGGGACCAAAATGATGAATTCTGTTGAGTTAAGGTCTAATACCATAATAGGAGAAGATTGCTATGTAGATAGTGGTGTAAAATCTTCTGGAAATGTAAAGGTTGGTAAAAATGTATCCTTAAGATATGATACAATTCTAGCTAGAGGAGTTGAAATAGGGGATAATACTTATGTTTGTCCTCGTGTTATGACTAATAACTTAAGTGCTGATCAAAGTCAAATTGGTGGAGCGAAAATAGGGAAAAATTGTTTTATTGGAACTAATGCAGTGTTACATTATGGAATTACACTAGGAAATAATGTGGTTGTTGGTGCAATGAGTTTCGTTAATAAAGATGCTGATTCAGATTGTGTGTTAATAGGAGTCCCATCAAAAGTAAAAAAGTAAACCATTGAATTCTGAGTTAATTTCAAATACATACTCTCTAAATCATGTAGGAAGTATACAAGAGGTTGATCGTTTCGGGAGCCTTGAAAATGAAGAGCAAAGAGTTTTGCTTTGGACCAAATCTAAACAGCTGTTTTTAAAGGTTAAGAAAGGGGTTCTTTTAGCGCCTCAAAGTTTCTCAAATCTTAAGTTAGAAGATGAGGTAACCTATTTGTTTTGTGAAAAATCTCCACGGCTAATTTTTGCTAAAGTGCTGAATGATTTTTTTAAGGAAAATCATTTAGATGACTTTAAGAATTGTATTGATATACATAGAAGTAATACTAAAATTACAATTGGAGAGAATGTATTTATAGGGGAGAATGTAACTATAGGAGATGGAACCCAAATTTTACATAACACTTCTATTTTTAGTAATTCTGTTATTGGTAAGGATTGTTTGATTAATACGAATTGTTCTATTAGTACACCAGGTTTGGGGTGTGAGTTTGATGGGGATAGGATTGTTAAGTTCCCTCAGTTTGGGGGAGTGGTAATTGGTGATCGCGTTGAATTGGGTCCCAATACAACAATAAGAAGGGGAGCATTGGATAATACAATAGTAGGAAGTGGAACTTTAGTTGGTTCGCTGTCAAATATCGGTCATAATTGTAGGCTTGGAGAAAATTGCGTTCTAACTAGTCAAATAGCGTTAGGAGGATCTACAATTATAGGGGATAAGGTTTTTATGGGAATAAACTCTTCCACAAAAAATAAGGTCGTTATTGGTAATGATGTAACGGTAGGTATGGGGGCTGTAGTAGTTAAAGATGTGCCAGATAATTCGTTAGCAATAGGGGTGCCTGCTAAAATTACTCCTAAAAAGTGAAAAAGTCTGTAGTAATATTGGTTTATTCCTTAGCTCCTAGAAATGGCGTAGGAGCTAGAAGATGGCAAAAGTTTGCTCTAGAGTTAGCTAATTTAAATTATAACGTTTATATAGTTGGAGCTAATGATGTTAATAATGAATATTTAAGTCATAAAAATATTGAGTATAAAATATTTGACTCAAAGTATCCTAAGGTTTTGGATCGTATACCTACTAATTTTGTTCAAAAAATCAGTTACCATTTAGCTGTTAAGAAACAGGAGAAACAAGCGCTAGGGGCTACATATGATAGGGCAACTTTGGATAAAAAAGAGATCGTCAATTTGTTATCAAAACTTGTGGAGGAAAATGAGATAAAGAATTTAATCGTTTCTGGAGCTCCTTTTAGTCTGTTATATTATGGTACTATCATAAAAGAAAGGTTTCCTTCCCTCAATTTAATCAGTGATATCAGAGATGCTTGGACTTGGGGAGTGGGGTATGGTATGCAGCAGCTATCTGTTTCAAAAAAGAAGCATGAAAAATTTCTTGAGCAAAGCGTAGTAAAAAAGTCAGATTATATTACAGTAGCTTCCGAGGATTTAAAAATAGAATTGCTTAAAAAATATAGCGCAGCACAAGAGAAAACAACAACTTTATTAAATGGGATAGAATTTGACGAATCTTATGTCGCAGTACCGTTTAATTCGGATAAAATTGTGATAACGCATATAGGTTCGGTAAATTCTGGGGTTGAAAAGTATTGGATCCCGTTTTTGAATTTAATCAAGCAAATGGGAAAGGAGGTAGTTGTGAAATTTATTGGAAGAACTAATCTTAATATTGTTAATTATGTTTCTTCCAATAAAATAGAAAATGTTGAGTTTATCAAATTTGTTCAAGAGCAAGATTTGAAATGTTTTTTTGAAGAAACTCATTTTGTTTTAATGTTTAAAAAAGATGGTTTTGAAAATACATTTCCAAGTAAGTATTTTGATTATATAAAATATGAAAAGCCTATCATAGCTTTTACGAAGGAAGGGGCGGTAGCCACTGAAATTGTGCAAAATGATTTGGGGAGTGTTTTTGATGAGTATATCAATCAATCGGAGTTTATTGACTTTTTAGAGTTGTATAAAAATAAACCTTTTAATCAGCAATATGATAAGCATAAATTTTCTATCGAAAATTTGATATTAGAGTTAGAGCGAAAAATAAAATAGAGAGCAAAAGGTTTGTCCTGTTTGTTTTTAAGCTGTTTTTATCAAGGTTTAAACGTAGAATTCATTTCTGTAAATAAAAAAAGTACATTCAAAAAACGTTGGAAAACGGATCAGTATGTGTGGAATTCTTACCTATTATAATAATAGAGGTATTACAAAAACAAAAATATTACAATGTTTGGAGCCTTTACAAACAATTAAGCACAGAGGTTCAGATAGAGAGGGGGGCTAAATACAAAAACAGGAACTTTTGTAGAGTTGGGGACAAAAGATAATCCTAAGGTGTTGAGTGAGGAAATGATAAACCTTGTTGATGCTGTAGATTGTGAATATGATTTGTTACAGGGGCATAGGCGTTTGAGTATTTTTGATACATCTTTAGCTGGGGATTAGCCTATGGTTGATGAACAAAAAAAATGGATTGTTTTTAATGGCTTTTTTTATTTGGTTTTCAATTTTTTGTGGAAGCAACTGATCATCTGTGTCTAAGAATTGAAAATAGGCTTCTTTTGTATGTCTTGTATCTTTGTTTCTAGCTGCTGGAGCCCCTTTGTTTTCTCGGCGTAATAACTGGATGTTACTTTTGGGAGAGCTTTCTGTAAACTGTTGAATTTCTTGAGCAGTCTTGTCAGTACTACCGTCATCAATACAAATCATTTCTATGTTTTTGTATGTTTGATTTGTAACTGAGGTTAAACAAGGGCTAATATACTGTTCAACATATCACAGAAACTATCATAAGTTTTTTAGTAGTGTTAAAAATTGATTTGCATCAGAATAATATAGAGTCAATTGAATTAAGTGTTTAGGTGAAGCTTCACTCCATTGGCTATTTAATAATCTATTAATAGTTTTTTTATTAAATCTATATTTGATAATTTTAGCTGGTACGCCCCCCACTATAGCATGAGGAGGAACATCTTTATTTACAACTGTACTTGCTGCAACTACAGCGTCAGTACCAATTGTGATATTTTCTAAAATTATTGCGTTTGACGATATCAATACATCATGACTAATCTTTATAGGAACTGAAAGAGGAAAATTGTCAATATTTACCCATCCTTTATTTTTTTTTGTGAAAATATGGACTTGAACTAATTGTTTTTAAGTTATGATTTTTTATACCTATTTTAACATCAAAAGATATACTAAAAAAAGAACCGATTGATGAACAGTTCTCAATATATGTGTTTTTCCCAATGAAATTATAACTTCCAAAACTCTTGAGAGTATTTCAGCTTTGAAAAGAAACATTTTTTTCAATAATTCTACCTTTAGATTTGATAATTGTATTAGGTACTATTGATTTGAATGTACTTATTTTTTGTATAAAAGCTTATAAGTAAAGTTTAGCCTGATAAAGTCTACAAGATTGTTTTTGAAATTTTTAATCATATATTGTTTTTTTTTTTTGCTTAACACAAAAATCAATAATCTCATCTTTGTTGAAAGCTATATTAACATCATTAAATTTAAAGTTTTTTCTAAACCTTATACTGTCATCTAGCCCTTTTATAGGAGGATTTCCTTTAAAAATAAGTAGAACAGGTGTATGTATGTAGCTTCCAACATGCATAGCTCCAGAGTGCTGAGTGATGATTAATTGGGCTGAAGCGCATTCTTCTAATACATCTTTATTATCTCCAGTTATAGCATATCTAATTTTATTGTTTTTAACTTTATTATTATCAGATAGTTCTGGGTGGCCAACAAAGACAACTTCATCAAAGTAGTTTGTCAGTTTTTCACCTAATTGGTTGTAATCCCAATTACCTCCATTGTTTGCGGTGAATTTTTTTGTCATTTTCCGAGGGAACAGAACAACTTTATTTTCTTTTTTTGTTGAATAACTATTAGAAAGATTATAGATGTATTGTCTTTTATTTAGTTGCCAGTTTCTGTAGCTATACCAATATAAATCTCTATTGTTGAAAATATCTAATAAAGGAAATGGACTAGTGTTGGCATTGTTTAAAAATTGGGTTACTATTTTTTGTACGTCATCTGGCAAACGTTCTATGTTATTACCAGATGGTTTTACCTCTTTGAAAAAGTCCCTTAATGCAATAAAATTATTAATGAATGGAGTGCCTTTATCATCAATTAAGAATGGACGGTGTAACTCAAGACCACAGTAGTTAATTTTTATTCCTTGACGATTTAAGTAGCTTAAATAAGGTAGTATATGTAGCAAGAAGTTTCCAAACTCACCTATAAAGGGACCAATGTAGCACTCTTTGTGTTTGAAAACAGCTTTCTCGAATTTTTTGAGTGTAGAATTGTTCTTTTGTAGAATGGTAAAAAACTTTATTTTGCCCAATAGATTAAGTCCTCTATACCCTTTCGAGGCCAAAGTTGCTTGATTTTTTTCTTGGTATTTATTTAAGTCTTTAATCATCTATCTTTTATTAAGGATTAAAATATATCTTGCATTATTTAGTTTAAGTATTTCAGCATTTGGAAAAATTTTAGAGCAAGTTTTTAATTTGTTATCACCCTCTATGAAAAGGAATTTAACATTATATTTTATTACTTTAGTTTTTAAATTTGTTAAGCTGTTTTCAAATAACTCTTTTGGTAATAAGCTGTTAAATTGTAAGGCTTTAGCGAATTGTTTGGATTCGTGTTTGGATGAATATAATTCTTTTGAGTATAATAGAGGAATAAGTTCTATTGAAGGGTTTAGGTAATATAGAAAGTTAGCATATTGGTTATAAGAAAACGTGCGCTCTGAAAAAGTTAATCGTTCTATTGCTTCTTCATTCAAAATAAAGAAGCCTCGATTTTTAATTTTTTCTTTATTCTTGTATATTAAATCAACACTTTTTTTATCTAGCCTTGCTTTTGTATGTGAGTTTTTAGATAGCAGCATATTATTTTTTATAAGATTAACACTTTTAGGTAGTGTAATATTTATAGTAGAAAAGGATAGACCAATTATTAGTATTATATAACTAAAAAATTTAAAAAAACGCTTTTCTGATAAAAACGAGAGGAATAGAAGTATTATTGAAATTAAATAGACAAAAGAATAACCAACAAATGGGAACTGGTAAAAGTCTCCAATAAAGAAGCCTAGTTGAAATATAATTACTCCATAGCTTGTGATTAAAAAACTTGAAAGAATAATTAAGATTATCTGTTTTCTGTCTTGAATTAATTTTCTGGTGTAATAGTAAAGAGGTATCATTAATGTTAAAGTTCCCAATGGAAGAGCAATAATATACAGAATCATTGTTTTCCAATTATTCGAATAGGTGTTGATTAAATCCTCAATTGTATAGTTCAAACCTTCTAATTTTAGACCGAATTTATTATAAAATATTATAATAGAAAAAGCTAAACTAAATTCAGTTATAAGCAAGTATAACATCTCTTTTGTTTTTATATATTTTATTAGTTTTAGTAGTATAGTGTAAGTAACAACAAAGCAAAGAATTGATGGTGTAGCTACTATAGAAATTAATGGTAGTAGCATTATTGTATAAATGCTCAAAAAATATTTTTGTTTTAAAGTATAAATAGAAAAAGGGATTAATACAAATAAATAAGTTAAGAAGTTTTGTCTCTGCCACATATTTAGCTGATATTTATGACCAATATTAAAAAGATTGAGATAAATATCAAAGGGAATTAAACTTATTAATATAACTAATATAAAAGTAGTAATGCTGGTTTTTTTAAAGTGACTAATGATTGACTCTATTCCTATGATTATAGAGGTTTTTAAATAATTATAGACCAAATATTTTAGAAGTATAGAAGACGGTATACCTTTTACAAAGATTTCAATAAGTGATTGAAACCACATTTCAAAATAATGATAAGGAAATACTCCTTCAGTGTTAGCTCTTATAAGAGGCTTAAAAAAATGATATGTGTTTTCATTGCCATTAGATAAGTGATGTCCAATGTTTGAATAAAAAATAATATCATTATTAAAATTGTGGTGATAATTCCAAAAAAATGATAGTAGAAATATTATAAAAAAAATTGAACCAAATCTAAATGATTTTAATGCTATATCTTTTATTTCAAAATTTATTACCTGATTTGTTTTTTTGTAGATTAGTAATCCAACTATAGGGATTACGGATAAAGAAAAGATTGTAAGCCCTTTAGTTGAAAAAATGCTATATAAAAAAATAATGATTGAGATTCCCCAAAAAGACTCTAAGAAATAGTTCTCATAAATATTTTTAGAAGTACTTATTTTTGTTAATTTAATAAATAATATACCCGTTAAAACTGAAGTAAAGTAGATGCAAATAGCTATGATAATGAAAATAAAGTAAGTTAGTAGCATGTGAATTATTTAACAAGTTTTTTTAAGTTTTCGATACAAAAGTCGGGTCTTATATTCGAATTTTCATCACCAATATAAATGGTTCTCATCTTTAATTTGTTTCCAAAAATGATATCCCTTTCCGAGTTTCCAATCATTACCGATTTAGAAAAATTAATTTCAGGAAAATCTTCTTGTGCTTTTAACCCCATTCCAACTCTAGGTTTTTGCATAATATTATTCTCAGAAGAAAGATAAGGGGAATGATAAATGCCATCAATTCTTCCATTATTTTTCTTTATTTCATTAATCATGTACTGATGAATGCGATTTAAGTCAGATTCAGTCATTAGTTTTTTGCCTATTCCTTGCTGGTTAGTCACAATGATTATTCGATTAAAGATATTAGATAGTTTTGCAATCGTTTCTTTTACTCCATCAATAAATATAAAATCATCAACTTTAGTTATATAGTTACCTATAGTCTCATAATTAATTACTCCATCTCGGTCTAAAAATAAAGTCCAAGATTTGTTAATCTTCCAGTCCGATATTAATTGTTCGATAATCATAAATCAGACATTAACTTAAAAAGTTGTTTTTTATATTTAGATGTACTTAGTCCGTGGGATCTATCACAGTAATAAATAGGGATGTTTAAATCCGAACCTGTAATGGGTTTGTTTTTGTAGTCATCTCCAAGAAATCGTATAGATATTTCTTTGCCTTTCATGATGGCATATAATTCATCTTCAGAGTTATATGTTGTCGTTTCGTCAACGTATTTACAGGATTCAATAATGGCTATACGTTCATCAATGTTGAATAGAGGAGGAAGTTTATTAGGGTTAATTTTTTTATCAATATTTTTTGTGCTATTAAGTGCAACTATGAGCCAGTCACATTGTTCTTTGCATTCTTTTAACATAAGAACATGTCCTAAGTGAAACATGTCAAAAACTCCACAAACAAATCCTATTTTCATGCATTCATTTTTTTTATATTTTCTTTTATATATTGTTGTATAGTCATTTGCGGGGCCCAGCCTAATATCTGTTTAATTTTTGTTGTATCAGCAAATGTAATTTCAGCTTCGCCCTCTCTCTTGTCTATATGTAAGATGTTTTCAGGTGATATCAATTTTGCTAACTCTAGAATGCTTAAAGTACTTCCAAAACCTACATTAAACATGGTGTTAAGTTTGTTGGGATGAATTGAAGCAAGATAGTTAGCTCTTGCCAAATCCATAACATGAATGAAGTCCCTCTGCTGTTTGCCATCTCCAGTGACTAGAAGAGGTTGTTGATTATTATATTTATTTAAGAATATTCCTACGACACTGCTGTATGCATTAAATTTATTGTCAGGGTTAAAACTTCTGTCCCCATATGGATTAAAATACCTCAAAGTAACATAATCAATAGGATATCTAGTTGAAATTAATTCTAAGTATTTTTCGAATTCATATTTCTGAAAGGCATAAGGACTTAGACAATCAATGCGTTCTTCTTCTGAAGTGGGAATTTGATTTGGTGTGCCATAGACAGCGCTAGAACCACTGTAAATAATTCTAGGGAAATGTTGTTCTTTAATCATTAATTCAATAAGATGAATCGCTTGTGTTAAGTTGGCATCAATATGTTCTTTTATTAAATCAAAGCTTGGTTGAATCCTTGGAAGCGCAGCCAAATGAAATATAAGGTCGTAAGGTTTAAGGGAGGTTAATTCATTGCAAGAAGACAGGATGAATTTAAACCGTTCGTTATTAGTGTGGTGCTCAATGTTTTTTTTATTTCCTGTAGATAAATTGTCTAGTCCAGTTATATCCCAGTCTGTTTCTTGAATTAAAAAGTTAAGTAAGTTTGAGCCTATAAATCCAGCTACTCCAGTTATAAGTATGTTTTTTTTTTGTTTCATTTATAACTAATTATTTAGAATATTCGTCAAGCATAGCGTGAAGTATTACTTGGTGAAAGCATTCAACTATCCCGTAGCTATTAGAGTTAATGTAGAAATTAAGATCTCCTTTCGTTTTTAGTTTATTTGTTCTTTCAAATCCACTAAGTGTGATTGTGTTAGCGCCAAGTTTATTTGCATAATCAACAGCATTGATTATGTTTTTGGAATTCCCAGAAGAGGATATGGCAATAAGTAAATCCTCTTTGTCCATGTATATTGATAGCCATTCTTTCATGGCGTTTTCATATCCGTAGTCATTTGCAAAACAGGTGATTAGTGAAGCGTCTGAAAAAGAGAATGTTTGAAAACGTCCAATCTTAGCATAATCTTCCATCATATGAGAGCATATCGAATTTGAACCTCCATTTCCAATAAAAAAAATTTTCCGCTTATTTTCTATTAAGGATAATGATTTCTGAAAGGGGATAATAAAGTCATCACTATTAAAGTAATCGTTATATACTTTATTGTATAATTCTATTAGCATAATTAATTAGTTTTTCTCTTGTTACGGATTCTTCATTACAAAGCCATGTAGTGCTTAAGCTAGCAGCAAGAGAAGGTATTTTTAATATGTTTTGTTGTTTGATGTCTAAATGAGAGGCAATACAAGCAAAAGCAAAAAAAGTATCTCCAGCTCCTATTGTATCTATAATTTTAGACTTAATTGCGTCGTGTCTTATGATTTGTTGACCATTAGTGTATAAAGAGCCTTTAGAGCCTAAGGTTGTAAATAAATCTTTACAGTTAAGTTCATAATTGAAAATTTCAAAAGCTTGCTGGTCTGAACAAGAAGTCATTTGTTTGTTTATTTGTAAACTAGCTTCTCTTAAGTCAAGGCTAACACTCTTTTTTTTGTGGTTTTTCCATTTGCTTAATCTGTTAAAACCAAAGTTGTATGAATTTGTTTGGCACATTAAATGAAATCCATCTTCAATATTAATATTGTCACAGAAGCCATGACCAAAATCAGAAACAATTACAACATCATAATCGTTAATATTTATGTCAATTTCTCCAAAGTTTTTATTGTCTATTTTGTTTAGTTCTAAATGCTTTTTTTTACCGTCTCTATCAATAAATCGAGTTTTAACAATCTCGTTGTTTGTGTTGGTTATTAAATCTACACTTTTTACAAAATCTTTAAGATGTCCTGCTATTGCTCCTGCGCCTCCATTTTGTTCAATTTTTTCTTTTCCTGTATATTTAAAAACAGGGCAAAAGGATTTCATTGATTGACCTTGGTATATCACTTCGATAAACTCATCAATAATTGTCTCGCCTACTACTAAGACCTCTAATTGTTTTGCTTGTATTATGAAGTTGTTAACTAATTTTGTTATATCAGTTCTCATTGATTTGTTATAAAAAGTCTTTTGTTAGATGTTTCTTAAACATAAGTTTAATTTTCTAAAGATAAAACTATTTTTTTAGGTATCGAATGAATTGAGCCTTTCTGATGATGTTTATTATTGATTTTCTTAAAGAAAATTTTGTATGACTTGTTCTTTTTGAAAGAGAATTCGTGAATATTAATGAAAATCCATCTGGGGTTTTATTGGTCCAGTCTCCCATTTTTTTTAAGTATGTTGAGTACTCTTTGTCAGCCAAGCTAGTGATTGACTCTGGATGCAAAACCCTTAAATAAATGGGGGAGTTTTTTTTTGTGAATTCTATAGTTTTACCCCTGTAGTAATGGTGCGCTTCAGCATGGTTATTTTCAATTAGTAAAACATTATTGTTGATTTGTTGAATGTAGTCTTGAGCTAACCTACCATATTGAGCCAGAGCATTTTCACTTTTATGAATGCAACTATTAGGAAACCAAGGTTTAAATTCATTGGCAGTCAGTTTAGAAGTCCAATCAATATACCAATGATTAAGGTCTGTAATTATATCACTTTTGCAATCTTTATAATGCTCTAATATAATGTCACTTATAATATCGTCATCATCAAGCCTAATAATGTACTCACTTTTGATATTGTTTTCAATTATAAAAGTTGTTGCTTTTTGGAGTTTAACTTCTTTAATGTCTTCAAACTTAATATGTATAAATCTAGGGTCATTTGCGTTTTCTGGCATTGATTCCCCTATAATAATGGCTTTCCAGTTTTTATATTTTTGATTTAATAATGATTTAAAACATAGCTGTTGAAGCTCTTGACGTGTTTTAGTTAGATGTGATGAAGGGGTTAAAGGTATTATGAATAGAAAAGAATTCGCCATTGTTATTGAACTGTAGATAGATGCTGAGATAAAGATAGGTCGCCTTTGTCTATTTTAAAGATTTTATTACAATGCTTTAAAGTCGAAAGACGGTGGGCAATTATAATCATAGTAAGTTTTTTGTCTGATTTTGAAAGAAGTTGCAGGGTGTTAGTGATCTGTTTTTCAGTATCCTGATCCAAAGCAGATGTGGCTTCGTCAAAAAATAAAATTTCAGCATCAGAATATAGTACTCTAGCAATTCCTATACGTTGTTTTTGTCCCCCAGAAATCTGAGAACCAAGTTCCCCAACTTTTGTTTCTATTCCATTTGGAAGAGAATTAATAAGTTCTTCGAGGTTAGCATCCTTAATACAACGGTATATTTTATCAATGTCAATTAAATTTTCAGGAATTCCAAAGGCTATGTTTTCTTTTATTGAGCCATCAGTTAGAAATATTGATTGTTGAACATATCCAACTTTTTGTTGTAAGTCACTTTTTTGAAGTGTTTTTTTATTATCTATAAGAATTTTCCCGCTGGTTTGTTGTATTAGACCTAAAAGTATGTTCATTAAAGTGGTTTTTCCAGAGCCTGATTTCCCAATGATACCGATAGTATCTCCTTTCTGTATAGTAAATGAAATGTTGTTTAGAACTGGAGAACCTTTGGTGTATTCGAAAAAAAGGTTCTTAATTTCTATAGAGCTTTTAAATGACATTTCCTCAGAGGGTGTAGTCTTTTTTTCTTTTTGTATGTTGGATAAGGAGTGAGTAAGGAAGTTTAGTGTATATTGATAGCTTTTGAAACTAAGAATTGATACAGTCATTTTGTTAAATGATGGGATTAATCTATAGGCAGATAAAGCAAATATACCTAAGAATTTAACAGTGTTGTTTTTGTCAATATCATAGATTATACCAATAAAAATTAATAGAGTAATAGATGAAATAATTGAGATCTCTATAACTTTTGCAGGAATAGACATGAAAGTAATGATTTTTGCACTTAAGTTTTTGTTTTCTTCTAAGACATTATCAAAATGGCTTGAGAAGAAATCTTTAGTGTTAGTTAGTATTACGTCAATGTATCCAAAAATAGATTGTTGCGCTAAAGCATTTAGCTTGGGAATTAATAAGCTTTGTTTTTTTTGTGTTACCTGAATTTTTCTTTTTATATGTCGATAAAAAAGGAAAGTTATAGGTGCTATTGTAATAGATAAAAGTAGAATGATATTAGGGTTGTATAAAAAAAGTCCAAGTCCAATTATTGTAGCAACTATTAATTCATTGACAAAGGTAGATAAAGGAAGTATTACTGATTTAACGAAAAAGGAAGGTAGCGAATTTATTCTCCATACAACTTGGTTAGAATTGTGCTGCTTTAGCTTTAAAAAATCATGGTTTAAGTAACTCTTTAGAAGTGTCGAAGAAATGCCTGTTTGAAGGTTCATAGCAATAAAAGACTGTTTCCTTGTTAAAAATATCGAAGCAATATTCTTTGAGATAACTAGAAAGAATACTAAAAATAATATAAGTATGGTAAAGTTAGTTTCACTAGTGAAACCAAGAAAATTATATAAGTTTCTAATTTTGTCATACTTCTGTATGTAGTTGTCTTCTAGTAGTAATAACAGTAAAGGTATGAATAAAGCAATACCAATTAAGTCAAATATTGAAGTTAGAAATGTGGTAAAGCCCAAAGAAATAACTGAACGTCTAAGTTTTTTTGGTAATAAATCAAAAATTTTTTTTAGCCTAATCCAAAAGAGAAAGCGCGCTATGTTTTTTCTGTTCATCTGTATTCTATTGTCGTTTTATAACAAAACCCCAATAATACTAAATTATTGGGGTTTTGGATTGAATTATTTGTTATTGTTTAAACAATTCCTTGGTCTAGCATAGCGTCAGCTACTTTAACGAAACCAGCAATGTTTGCTCCTTTTACATAATCAACATAGTCTCCATCTTTTCCGTATTCAACACATTGTTGATGGATAGATATCATGATGTTGTGAAGTTTTTCATCTACTTCAGCAGAAGTCCAGTTCATTCTCAATGAGTTTTGAGACATTTCTAAGCCTGAAGTTGCTACTCCACCAGCGTTAGATGCCTTTCCTGGAGAGAAAAGTATTTTAGCATTGTGGAAAGCTTCGATTGCTTCTGGTGTTGAAGGCATGTTCGCACCCTCAGCAACACAGATACATCCGTTGGCTAATAATGTTTTTGCTTCTTCGCCATTTAATTCATTTTGTGTGGCACATGGAAGAGCAACATCAACTTTTTCTCCCCAAGGTCTTTCCCCCTCGTGGAAAACAAAACCATCAAATTTGTCAGCGATCTCTTTTACGCGGCCTCTTCTTACGTTTTTTAATTCTTTTAAGAAGTCCAAGTGCTCAGAATGGAATCCGTTCTCAGCAGAAACATATCCAGAAGAATCTGATACAGTAATCACTTTACCTCCAAAATGTAAGACCTTTTCTAGTGCGTATTGAGCAACATTTCCAGATCCAGAAATAGCAACAGTTTTTCCGTGGAAATCATCTCCTTTAGTTGCTAGCATTTCTTTCGCGAAGTAAACAGTTCCATAACCAGTAGCTTCAGGTCGAATTAAAGATCCTCCCCAGTTAATGCCTTTTCCAGTTAATACTCCTGTAAACTCGTTTCTTAGCCTTTTGTATTGACCAAACATATAGCCAATCTCTCTTCCTCCAACACCAATGTCTCCAGCTGGTACATCAGTGTTTGGTCCAATGTGTCTAGCTAATTCAGTCATGAATGACTGGCAAAAACGCATGACTTCGTTGTCAGATTTTCCTTTTGGGTTAAAGTCAGATCCTCCTTTACCACCACCCATAGGTAGTGTTGTTAGTGAGTTTTTGAATATTTGTTCAAACCCTAAGAATTTTAAAATAGATAGGTTTACAGACGGGTGAAATCTTAATCCTCCTTTGTAAGGTCCAATTGCAGAGTTAAACTCAACTCTATATCCTCTGTTTACTTGAGTGTTTCCTTGGTCATCAGTCCACGGAACTCTAAACATAATCGTACGCTCAGGCTCAATCATACGCTCAAGAATTTTTCCTTCTTGATACTTAGGCTTGTCAGCAATAAATGGAATTACAACTTCTGCAACTTCTTCTACTGCTTGCAAGAATTCTTTTTCATGACCATTTTTTTCTTTCACTTTGTCCATGAAAGAATCGATCTCTGCTTTAAATTTAGACATTGTATGTAATTTAATTTTAGTTTTAATTTCTGTAAACAAATGTAGAAATTTTATTTCTTATCTAGGGTTATAAAACTGTAAAAAGTAATAGGGGTTTTAAATTTCAAACTTTTTATTAATTGTTTCAATAAAATCTAATAATTCCTCTTGTCCATCTTTACTTGTGGCCGAACTCACAAAAATTTGAGGAATTTCTTCCCATTGCTCAAACATTTTTGCTTTATAGTTTTCGATTGAGGTTTTCAGTGCGCTAGGTTTTAATTTATCAATTTTTGTGAAACACATCACAAAAGGAATGCCTCTTACCCCACAGTATTCCATGAACTCTAAGTCGATTTTTTGAGGAGGGATTCGAGAATCTAATAAAACAAAAACGCAAAGGAGGTTTTTTCTGTTTTGTAAATATTCTACCGTGAAGTTGTGAAATGTAGCTCTGCTCTTTTTTGAGACTTTCGCATACCCATAACCAGGGAGGTCTGCTAAATACCATTCTTTGTTAATTAAAAAATGATTGATTAGTTGAGTTTTTCCAGGTTTTCCAGATGTTTTAGCAAGTGAGTTTCTGTTGGTGAGCATGTTGATTAATGAAGACTTTCCAACGTTTGAACGTCCAATAAAAGCATATTCAGGTTTGTTTGGTTTTGGACATTTTTTGTAGTCGGAATTGCTCATCGCAAATTCAGCAGATGTAATTTCCATGGTGTTGTGTTTTAGTGTGCAAATGTAAGTAAAACTTAGGATTTAGCTGGAGGGAATTTTAAGCTTTCTATTGAGGTGCTAAAAAAAGAAGTTTATCAACATCTCCCCACTTTTTACCACTTTATAAAAATGTTTATTTTTCTTGTTTTTAAAGGGGTTTGTTTTGTTTTTGTTTGTTAAAGTTTGTAAAAGTTATTCACAAATTGTATTATTGTGGGGAAATGTGGGTATAAACGTATATTTTTGTATCTGATTAAAACTGAGTGAAGTAAAAATAATGACTGGTTTCATAGGAGAATATCATTGTAAAATCGACGCTAAGGGTAGGTTGCTCTTACCTGCGGAGATGCGCAAGCAATTGTCTGCTGAAGACCAGGGAACTTTTGTTATTTCTAGAGGTGTTGATGATTGTTTGTCTCTGTATCCTATGAGTGAATGGGAAGTAGTGATGGCTAAGCTTCGTACATTAAATCGTTTTAAAGCAAAGGATAGAAAGTTTGCCCGAATGTTTCAAAAAGGTGCTACGAAAGTAGTCGCTGATTCTAACGAAAGAATACTCTTGCCAAAAGGGTTGTTAGGATGGGCAGGTGTTCAAAAGGAAATTGTCCTTGTTGCTAATGTGGATCTCTGGGAGATTTGGGATAAAACGAAGTATGAAGATCTTATGGGAGAAGATTGGGAAGACTTTGATCAATTAGCAGCTGAAGTAATGGGCAATTCTGATTTGGATGACTGAAAATAAATATCATATACCAGTATTATTAAAGGAGTCTGTGGATAACATGATTGTTGATCCAGATGGTGTGTACGTTGATGTGACGTTTGGAGGAGGAGGGCATTCTCGTTATGTGCTTTCTTGTCTGGGGAGCGGGCGTCTGATAGGTTTTGATCAAGATGAGGATGCAGAACAGAATTTGATAGAGGATGAGCGGTTTACGTTTGTACGTCAGAATTTTGGGTATTTAAAAAATTATTTAAGAATGCTTCCAGGGGTGTTGCCAGTGGATGGAGTGTTGGCTGATTTGGGGGTGTCTTCTCATCAGTTTGATACTGCTGAAAGAGGGTTTTCTTTTCGGTTTGATGTAGAGTTAGATATGCGAATGAATCGTGATGTGATGAAAACTGCTAAAGATGTGTTGATGGGGTATGAAGAGAGTGAGTTGAGGTATGTTTTTAAGGTTTATGGTGAGTTGTCTAATGCTTATAAAATAGCAAAGAGAGTTGTTGGGGCTAGAGAGGAGCGTGAGATAGGAACGATTGGAGAGTTGAAAGAGTTGATGGCTGGGCTTTATTTACCGCATAAGGAACATACTTTTTTTGCAAAGTTGTTTCAAGCGTTGAGAATAGAGGTTAATGATGAAATGAAGGTTTTGGAGCGTCTGTTGGAGCAGAGTGTAGAGGTGATAAAGAAAGGGGGGAGGTTCTCAGTAATTACTTATCATTCTCTAGAAGATAGGATGGTGAAGCGTTTTTTTAAGTCGGGTAATGTTGAGGGGAAACAAGAGAAAGATTTTTACGGGAATTTGATTCGGCCATTTAAAGAAGTGAATCGTAAGCCAATTGTGCCTTCTGATGAAGAGGTAATTGTAAATAATAGAGCTAGGAGTGCGAAGTTGAGGGTTGCAGAAAGAATATGAGTGATAAGAAAGTGAAAATATCAAATCCTATTAAAGGAGTGGTGTCTGGGGAGTTGCTGTTTAAGACAGGGGTTTTTCAGAATCTACCTTTTTTGCTTTATGTCACTTTGTTGATGATTTTGTATATCGCTTATGGGTATTATGTAGATGCTACTGTTCATCAATATAGTAAAGAAGAGAAGCGAGCAGAAGAGTTGTATTCGGAGTTGCAGTCTTTAATGGAGGTGTATGACCAAGAAAGTTTACAGAGTAAAATAGCAGTAGATGTTGAACCGTTGGGGTTGTATGAGTCTAAATATCCGCCTAAGGTCGTTTGGAGAGAAAAGAAATAAATGAGTGCTAAAAAAGAAAATATTATTAGGGTTTATGTAGTCTATGTGGCTATGTTGCTTTTTGCTTTTTTGATACTTTTTCAAATTGTTAAAGTTCAGTTTGTGGATGGAGGGGAATTGAAAAAAGAAGCGGAAGGTAGGACATTAGTGATGAAAAGTATTAAGGCGCCTCGTGGAAATATATTTGCCGATAATGAACCGAGAACGACACTGGCGTTGTCTGTTCCAAGGTATGATATTTATATGGATTTGATGACAGTTAAGCAAGAGTTGTTTGATGAGGGGATTGAAGCTTTGTCTGATAGTTTGTCGGTTGTTTTTACACATAAAACAAAGTCAGAGTGGTTAGCTACATTGCGGCATGAACGAGAGGTGGATTCCAATCAGTATTTTAGAATAAAGTCAAAAATAAAAAACGCTGAATTAAGGAGGTTAAAGACGTTTCCGATTTTTAAAAAAGGTAAAAATAGAGGGGGCTTTATTGTGGTTAGGGATATGAAAAGGGTAAAGCCTTATGATTTGTTGGCTTATAGAACGATAGGTCGTTATAAGGCAATAGAGGAAGATTCGGCTAGAGGGATAAGAGCTGATACGATAGCTATAGGTTTAGAAGGTGCATATAATGATTTTCTGGAGGGGCAAGATGGAGAGATGTTGATGAAGAAAATTCGAGGAAATGAATGGAAGCCAGTGAGTAGTGATTTGTCGTTGGAACCAATTCCTGGAGCTGATGTGTATACAAGTATCGATGTCAATATACAGGATGTAGCAGAAAGTGCTTTGATGAAACAGTTGCAGGAGCAAAATGCAGAAAAAGGTTGTGTGGTGTTGATGGAGGTTGAAACGGGGTATATTAAAGCAATAGCTAATTTGTCTAAGGGGCAAAATGAAGGAGAGTTTTATGAGTTGCATAATATGGCAGTGGGTAGAGTCTCTGAACCAGGTTCAACTTTAAAGTTGGCGACATTACTGACAATGTTAGAGGATAATAAAATTCGGTTAACTGACTCAGTGGATATGCCAGGGGTGTATCGAATTTATGATCGTGTTTTACATGATAGTAGGCCAGGAGGGTATGGGAGAAATACTATTCAGTATGCTTTTGAAAAGTCGTCTAATGTCTTCGCAAAATTGGTAGATGATAATTATAGAACTAACCCTCAGGCATATATAGATGGTTTGGTTCGGTTAGGGTTGAGAAAGCCTTTGGGGTTAGAAATAAAAGGAGAAGGGGTGCCAAAGTTAAAGAATGCAACGGCAAAAGAAGGGTTTTCTGGGGTGACATTATCGTCTATGGCGATTGGGTATGAGGTAGAAATTACTCCAATGCAAACATTGGCGTTGTATAACGCTGTTGCAAATGGCGGGAGATTAATGAAGCCGCAGTTTGTTAAAGAAATTAGAAGAGGAGGTAAGGTGTTAAAGGAATTTGAGCCAGTGGAATTGAAAGCGAAAATAGCTTCAGAGCAAAATATTGCTCTTGTTAGAAAAGCGTTGGAAGGTGTAGTAGAAAGAGGGACAGCCAAAAACATAAGGGCTTTAGGGTTTAAAATAGCAGGGAAAACAGGTACAGCTAAAAAGTTAGATGAAAATGGTCGTTACGGGAATAAATATCAAGCTTCTTTTTGTGGGTACTTTCCAGCGGAAAACCCGAAGTATTCATGTGTGGTAGTTATTCAGGGGCCAACTAAAAACATATATGGAGCAGTGGTTTCAGGGACTGTTTTTAAAGAGATTGCGGATAAAGTGTATGCAAGTGGCTTAGATAATTTTAACGAGGTCGCAGAAGAGTCTACTAAAATGCCTTACTCTAAAAATGGACTGAGAAGTGATTTGAAAGAAGTCATGGAAAGGATAGGGGTTGAAGTAGATGACCAGTCGGGAGATTATGATTGGGTAAAGACAATAACGGGTGAACGTTCAGTGAATTTTTATACTAAAAGTGTCGCGAAAAATGTAATGCCAGAAGTCAAAGGTATGGGCTTGGGGGATGCTTTGTATTTGTTAGAGTCAAAAGGGTTGAGTGTAGAGGTAAAAGGAAGTGGTGTAGTTAAAGCACAGTCAATAGAAGTAGGTAGAGAAGTAGTTAGTGGTCAATTAGTAACATTAGAATTAGTAGAATGAAATTATTGAAAGATATTATATATAGTGTTAGAATCGAGAATGTGATAGGGTCTACTAATGTGGCTGTAGAGCATGTGGCTTTCGATTCAAGAGAAGTTGCGCAGTATTCTTTGTTTGTCGCTGTGAATGGAACTCAAGTTGATGGGCATGAGTATATAGCGATGGCAATTCAAAAAGGAGCAGTAGCTATTGTTTGTGAGGTTGTTCCTGAAGAGCTGATAGAGGGGGTGACTTATATCCAAGTATTAGATTCTTCAAATGCATTAGGAATTGTTGCTGCTAATTTTTATGACAATCCTTCAGAAAAAATCAAGTTAGTTGGGGTGACAGGTACCAATGGCAAAACAACATCGGTTACATTAATGTATGAGTTGTTTCAGTTGTTTGGGGAGCGAGTAGGGCTGATTTCTACAGTGCAAAATAAGATTCATAATGAAGTTTATAAAGCGACACATACTACTCCAAATGCAATAGAGTTGAATGCGCTTTTGGCTAAAATGGTTGAAAAAAAATGTACTTACTGTTTTATGGAGGTGAGTTCTCATGCTGTAGATCAAAAGCGTGTGGCAGGGGTTTGTTTTTCTGGTGGGGTGTTTACAAACATCTCAAGAGATCATTTAGATTACCATAAAACATTTGATAATTATATAGCTGCTAAAAAAGCTTTTTTTGATGCTTTACCTTCTGATGCATTTGCATTAACAAATGAGGATCATGAGTATGGAGAGGTAATGATGAGCGAGACAAAAGCTAAGGTCCATAGCTATGGTTTGAATGCGGTTGCTGATTTTAAAGCTAAAATCTTGGAGAATAGATTGGATGGTTCGTTGTTGGTGATTGATGGGAAAGAGGTTTATACAAAACTAATAGGAAAGTTTAATGCTTACAATGCTTTGGTGGCGTATGCTGTGGGAGTTTTGTTGGGGAAAGAGGAGCTGGAAGTATTGACAATGCTATCGAGTTTAACACCTCCTGAAGGACGATTTCAACATGTAATTTCAGAAACAGGGGTTATTGCAATCGTTGATTATGCACATACTCCAGATGCATTGGAAAATGTGCTGAATACAATTAAAAATATTAGGACAGGTAATGAATTGGTTATTACAGTTGTTGGGTGTGGAGGAGATAGAGATAAAGGGAAGCGACCTTTGATGGCGGAAGTGGCTTGTCGATTAAGCGATCAGGTTGTCTTTACTTCTGATAATCCCCGAAGTGAAAATCCTGAGACTATTATTCAAGAAATGGAGGCTGGAGTTCCAGCAAAAGATTATCGAAAAACATTGTCTATAACGCATAGAAGAGAGGCTATAAAAACGGCTTGTAGTATTGCCAGAAAAGATGATATCATTTTGATAGCTGGTAAAGGACATGAAAAGTATCAAATTATAAAAGATGAAGTTTTAGACTTTGACGATAAAGAAATAGTAATAGAAATTTTAAAAAAATTAAATAAGTAATGTTGTATCATTTGTTTGAGTATTTAGCAGAGAATTTTGATTTCCCAGGAGCTGGTTTGTTTGAATATATCTCTTTTAGGGCAAGTTTAGCAATGATTGTATCCTTGTTGATCTCAATGGTTTTTGGAGGGAGATTAATCAAGTTGCTTCAACGTCTACAGGTAGGCGAGTCTGTAAGAGATTTAGGGTTGGATGGACAACTTGAAAAAGCAGGTACGCCAACAATGGGTGGTCTGATTATTCTTGCTGCTATTTTGATTCCAACATTGTTGTTTGCCAAGCTTGATAATATCTATACCATTACGATGTTGGTGGCTACAGTTTGGTTGGGATTGATTGGTTTTATAGATGATTATATAAAGGTCTTTAAAAAGAATAAAGAAGGTCTAGCAGGAAAGTTTAAAATTGTAGGACAGGTAGGTGTAGGAGTTATTGTAGGATCATTGCTTTATTTTAATGATGATATTACAGTAAAAGAGAAAGTGTATTTCGAAGATTCTGTATATACACAAGAGATGGCTGATTTGAGTGATGGAGAGGGGCAGAGTTTCAAGTGGGTAGAGAGTAAATCAACTAAAACAACAATCCCGTTTGTAAAAAATAATGAGTTTGATTACGCTTGGTTGTTACCAGATAGTTTGAAAGAATATGCTTGGTTGATTTTTATACCAATGGTAATCATTATTGTTACAGCAGTATCAAATGGAGCAAACATGACGGATGGTTTGGATGGGTTGGCAACAGGGACTTCTGCGATTATGGGAGTTACCTTGGCAGTGTTTGCTTATTTATCAGGTAATGCCATTTTTGCTGATTATTTAAATATCATGTATATCCCTAATGCAGGAGAACTGGTAATTTTTATTAGTGCTTTTATTGGGGCTGCAATTGGTTTCCTTTGGTATAATTCATATCCAGCAAAAGTGTTTATGGGGGATACGGGAAGTCTAGCGCTTGGAGGTATTATTGCTGTGTTTGCAATAGCAATTCGTAAAGAATTGTTGATTCCAATTTTTGCAGTGGTGTTTTTGGCGGAGAATGTTTCAGTAATGTTGCAAGTGGGGTACTTCAAATACACAAAGAAAAAATATGGTGAGGGGAAACGTATTTTCTTAATGGCTCCATTGCATCATCATTACCAGAAAAAAGGAATTCACGAAGCAAAGATTGTTTCTCGTTTTTGGATTGTGGGAATCATGGCGGCAGTATTGTCAATTGTAACCTTAAAAATTAGATAAAAAGTGGCAAGTCGTTCAGGAAATATAGTAATCCTTGGAGGTGGTGAAAGCGGTGTTGGAGCTGCTATTTTAGCTCAGAAAAAAGGCTTTGATGTGCTTGTTTCGGATAATGGAACGTTAAAGGAAAAGTACAAAAAAGACTTAGATGCTTATGCGATTGAGTGGGAGGAGAATGGGCATTCTTTAGATAGGGTGTTTCAGGCTACTGAGGTTATCAAAAGTCCTGGTATTCCAGATACAATTGCTTTAATTAAAGATTTGAGGGAAAAGCAGATTCCTGTTGTGTCTGAAATAGAATTTGCAGCACGTTATACAAAAGCAACTAAGGTTTGTATTACGGGTAGTAATGGAAAGACTACAACAACATTAATGACATATCATTTGCTGAAGAAAGCGGGGTTGAATGTCGCGGTTTGTGGGAATGTAGGGGAGAGTTTTGCAAGGTTAGTGGCAGAAGAGGAGCATGACTATTATGTCATAGAATTAAGTAGTTTTCAATTGGATGGAATGTATGAGTTTAAGGCGGAAATAGCAATTCTCTTAAACATAACTCCCGATCATTTAGATCGCTATGATTACAGTATGGATAAGTATGCTGAAAGTAAATTCAGGATTATTCAAAATCAAACAGAAAGAGATTTTTTCATCTTCAATAATGATGATGAGTTAATCGTAAATAAAATCAACAACAAACAAATAAGAGCTCAGCAATATCCTTTCTCTTTAGAACAACAGCTAGAGAAAGGAGGGTGGCTCGACAACGAACAACAAATAAATATATTAACAAACAACAAACAACAACAAACAACAATGTCAATTCACGAGTTAGCACAACAAGGAAAGCACAATGCCTATAATTCAATGGCATCTGGGATTACAGGAAGTATCCTGAAAATCAGAAAAGAAATTGTAAGAGAAAGTTTATCTGATTTTCAAAACATAGAACATCGATTAGAGCCAGTGGTAGCTGTTCATGGAATCGAATTTATTAATGATTCTAAAGCGACAAATGTAAATTCAACATGGTATGCTTTAGAAAGTATGGATAAGCCTACTATTTGGATCGCAGGAGGAGTAGATAAAGGGAATGATTATACCATGTTGCATGCATTGGTGAAACAAAAAGTTAGAGGGATTGTCTGTCTAGGTAAAGATAATACGAAATTGAGAGAGGCTTTTGGTGATATTATAGAAGATATTTATGATGCAACTTCTGCTCAGGAGGCAGTAGGCTTATCGTATAGATTGGCTAAAAAGGGATACAATGTCTTATTGTCTCCAGCATGTGCTAGTTTTGACTTGTTTGAAAATTATGAAGATAGAGGGAATCAATTTAAGAAAGCTGTAAGAATGCTGTAATAATTTTGTGTTTATGTAAGTGTTTGTCATTAAGTGTGTTATGCTTTTCTGATGGTGAGAAAGATATAAGCCTTAATGTCAAAGAGCTTTTGGAACAAGGGGCTGATGCTGTAGTTTAGGTGAAAAAATGAAAAATTTAATTAAAATTTTAAGCTTATTGATCTTAACGTCATGTGCGGCTAGTTCGGATGTTGTCCACAAAGGTTTTTTACAAAAAAGAAAGTATAAAAAAGGTTATAGCTTATCAGTAAGGAGTAAAACAGAGAGCAAGCATAAAAAAGTTGACCGTTTAACAGCGGAACCACCCTTGGAAGAAGTTGGAGTGTTTGCAGAAAAAGAGAAAGTTTCTGTAGAAGAAAGGAGGAGTGTTAGTGAAGTGATTCCTCAAGAGAGTGTAGTTGAAGAATCGTTATTGGCTTTAGCGGATGATGATGGAAAAGTTGATGTAGGACAAGAGGGAGTAAAAAAGACTAAACTTTTAATGTTTACAGAAAAGTTAGAGTCAAAACTAGAGCACTCAGGAGTTGCCGATAAAAAGGTAGAGAAAGTATATAAGTCTAACTATACATTCTTAATGGTGCTAGGAATTTTATCCTGTGTCATGATATTTGGGATTTTTATTCTGATTAAAATAAGAAAGATAGGTAAAGAAAAGATCAACAGTTCTAAGGAGTTGAATAGGAGGTCGATAGTGACCGGGGTATTGTATTTGTTGGGATTGTTATTGTTGTTGGGAATTGTTATGGTGTTAAATGCTATAAATATAGATGGTTCTAATGCATGGATAGATAGCTTGGCGTTTTTGCTGATTTTGGGAGCTTCAGGTATCTTGGTGCTTATTGTTGGGCTGTCAAGTTTGATACCACTTTTTAGTACATTAACTAAGTTGTCTAAAGAAACAAACGAATAGTTATGATGAAGTACATAGGAGTAATATTAAGTTTCGTACTAATGATGTCGTGTGCGTCTAGTACTGATGTGGTTCATAAAGGCTTTTTACAAAAAAGAAAATATAAGAAAGGTTATAATTTGTCTTTGAGAAAGAAGAATAATGAAAAGACTAATAGCCAGGAATCATTAGTGTTTCATGATGAGTATGATGCAGAGGAGTTAAAATTTGTAGAAAAAACTAAGCCTAATAAAGAGCCTCAACCTCAATACAAAAAGGCAAAAGAAGAAGAAGTATTTCTTGCTGATTTAGAGGTAGAGTATGAGGTGAAAACATCAATTGAAAGGGCAGATGAATTATTTGTTGAAGAGGTTGGTGTTGAGGATGTAGAAGAAGATCCTTTGTTAGCAATTAAGCAAAGTAGGAGGATGACTGTTGCACAAGTTTCTAAAATTGTAGGACTTGTATTAATCATTCCACTCATTACACTGCCAGTTACTTATGTGCTTTTTTTGGTGTCTTTACATAGTTTGCTTATGTATACAAGAGATCGGAAAGTAGAAGATAAAGATAGTTTGTATGAAAGAGAAGTAAAAATGCTTTATGAATCCTGTGTGACAAAGATGAAAGTAATGTATATACTTATGGCAATAGGCTTAGGATGCTTTTTCTTGGTAGTATTACTTTATGATGCGTTTGTTGTGTTTGGTGTTTTGGGGTTGATTGCTTTGGCGTTGTTCCTAGCTAACTTATTGATGTTAACTATTCAGTATTTTAAGTTGTTTAAGATGGTGAGACAAAAAGATATGGTGAGAAGTGTAGAACGTAGTGGAGAATAAAAAGATAAAATATAAAGAGCAGTTGTTGGCAATCAGACGAAAAAGTTTGGCGTCCTTTTCTGATATGGATTATCGATTAGAATCGACAGCCATATTGGATGGTGTTGAGTGGATTAATGATTCGAAATCAACAGACGTGGCATCAACGCATTATGCGTTGTCTGTGTTTAACCAACCGCTACATTGGATTGTTGAAATAGATGGAGGAGAACAAGATTATTCTATTCTAGAAGATTTAGTTCGTCATCAAGTACGGTCAATTGCTTGTTATGGGGTTTATAATAGCGAATTTGAAAATTTGTTTGGAAGTATTGTCGATAGTTATGTGTTTCATGCCAATTTAGAAGAAGCAGTGAAAGCTATAGCTGATAGAGCAAAGGCTTATGAGGTGGTGTTGTTCTCGCCAGCTTCTTTTTCATCTGATGGAAGGTCGTATATAGAAAGAGGGAAGATGTTTAATCGTGTTTTGAAAGCGCATTGTCAATTATAGTTATTATGCAGGTTAAAATTGAAAAATACTTAAAAGGAGATCGCGTGGTTTGGGCGGTGGTTATTCTATTATCATTGTTTTCGAGTGTTATGGCCTTGAGTGCAAGTTCTAATTTAGCGTATCGATTAACAGGAGGAGATGCAACGCCGTTTTGGTTTAAGCATGTTGCGATTTTAATCATGGGAATTGTGTTGATGTTGTATTTGCAACATTTTAATTTTAAATACTTTTCTAGACTTTCTCAGTTGGGGATATGGGTAGCGGGGCTATTGCTACTCGTGACTTTGGCTTTTGGAAAGGAAGTGAACTCTGCGCAACGTTGGATAATGGGGTTTCAGCCTTCAGATTTGGCTAAGATTGTGTTAATAATTTATGTGTCAAGACTGTTGGCTTTAAAACAAATGAAGGGGACGATTAAAGACCTAAAGCAAGGATTGTTGCCTATGCTTATACCAATAGGAGCGATTTGTGTGTTGATTTTACCCGCTGATTTTTCAACGGCAGCAATGTTATTTACAGTTTGTTTTGTGTTGCTTTTTGTAGGAGGGGTTGCAGTAAAACACTTGTTAGGGATAATAGGTAGTGCTGTTGTGTTTTTTGGATTATTGTTAGCATTAAATGCTGTCTCACCAGGGTTGTTGCCGCGTGTTGGTACTTGGCAAACAAGATTGACGGAGTTTTTTCATGGAAGTAACTCGCCTAGAAATTCTAAAGAGAATTATCAAGCAAATATGGCTAAAATGGCTGTTTCAACTGGAGGTTTTTTTGGGAAAAGGCCCGGGAGAGGAGATATTAAAAATAACCTTTATTCAGCACAGTCGGATTTTGTATATGCGTCAGTAATAGAAGATTTTGGTTCCTTGATCGGAGGATTGGGAATGTTGTTGCTCTATCTTATTTTTCTGTTTCGATCCATAAAAATTATGACTAAAACAGAAAGTAAGTTCGGAGGATATATGGCTTTTGGTTTGAGTTTTTTACTGGTCTTTCAGGCATTTATAAATATGGGGGTAGGAGTCAATTTATTGCCAGTAACGGGGCAGGCTTTGCCTTTGATTAGTATGGGAGGAACATCAATTTTGTTTACCTGTATGTCGATAGGGATCATCTTAAATATAAGCCGGACAGTTTATCAAGATGAAGAACAGGAGTCTAAACAAAATAAATCATTAACATAAAATAACAGTACTATGAGTTCGCCAAGAGTTATTATAAGTGGAGGAGGAACAGGGGGGCATATTTATCCAGCAATTGCTATTGCTAATGCAATAAAAGAGTTGGAGCCATCAGCAGAAATCCTGTTTGTAGGGGCCAATGGGAAAATGGAAATGGAAAAAGTTCCTGCAGCTGGATATGAAATTAAAGGCTTAGATGTTGTAGGGTTACAAAGAAAGTTAACCTTAAAGAATTTAGCTTTTCCCTTTAAATTGCTGAAAAGTTTACGAGTAGCCAAAAAAATTGTTAAAGATTTCAATCCAGATGTGGCAGTTGGAGTTGGGGGTTATGCTAGTGGGCCAACATTAAAGATGTCAGAGCGATTAAAGAAGCCTACTGTACTTCAAGAGCAGAACTCCTATGCAGGTATTACCAATAAGTTATTAGCAAAAAAAGCAAAGGTAATTTGTGTGGCTTATGATAATATGGGGCGCTTTTTTGATGCCTCTAAAATTAAGTTAACTGGAAACCCTGTCCGAAAGGATATTTTATCTATTGAAGATAAAAGAGCTGAAGCAATAGCGCATTTCAAGTTAGATGCTGATAAAAAAACAGTATTGATTATAGGGGGGAGTTTAGGGGCTAGAACGTTGAATGATAGTGTAAAAGAAAATTTTGAATTGTTGAATAAAGCAGGGGTTCAATTGATTTGGCAAACAGGAAAGTTTTATGATGAAGAGATGCAGGCAGCAGCTAAGAAGAATAATAACCCAGCGATAAAAGCAATGCCTTTTATTGCTAAAATGGATTTAGCTTATGCTGCAGCTGATGTTGTGATTAGTAGAGCTGGAGCATTATCGGTAAGTGAATTGTGTTTAGTAAAAAAACCATGTGTTTTAGTGCCGTCTCCTAATGTATCAGAAGATCATCAAACGAAAAATGCCCAATCCCTTGTTAATAAAAATGCAGCACTGCTTGTTAGAGACGTTGAATCAATTACGAAATTAGTACCAACTGTATTATCTCTTCTTGAAAATGAGTCTCAACAGGCTGATTTAGAGAAGAATATAGCTGTTTTGGGTAGGCCGAATGCAGCAAAGGATATTGCAACTGAAGTCTTGAATATCATAGCTGAAAATAAAAAAAAGTAAAAAACTGTAAAAAAAATAAATGCAATTAGATAAAATATATAATGTTTATTTTGTTGGTATCGGTGGAATCGGTATGAGCGCAATTGCACGTTATTTTTTATCAAAAGATGTGAATGTTGCAGGTTACGATCGTGTTTCAACGCCTTTAACACAAGAGCTTGAAAAAGAAGGGTGTATGATTCATTATAACGATGCGATTAATGAAATTCCAAAGTCTCATAAATATAGAGATACCTTAGTGGTTTATACTCCTGCCATACCAGATACACATGAAGAGTTAAATTACTTTAGGGCAAATGAATTTGAGGTTGTTAAACGTTCAGAAGTTCTGGGGATGATTACTCAAGGAGCATTTACAATTGGGGTAGCTGGAACACATGGGAAAACAACAACTTCAACAATTGTAGCACATTTATTAGATAATGCTAAGTATAGTTGTGATGCTTTTTTAGGGGGGATTAGTACCAATTTTAATTCAAACTTTATTTTCTCCAATCCATCACAAGCTACTGTTATAGAAGCTGATGAATATGACCGTTCGTTTTTAACGCTGTCGCCTAATATTGCTGTGGTCACTTCTACAGATGCAGATCATTTAGATATCTATTCAGCACACGATTATTTGTTGGCGTCTTTTCAGGAGTATGTCAATAAACTTCCAGAAGATGGGCTGTTAATCTTAAGGAAAGGATTAAAGCTTAATTATTCGAATACGATTACTTATGCTGTGAATGAAGAAGCAGATGTTTACGCTAAAAATATAAAAGTAATTAACGGGTGTTTTCATTTTGATGTGCAAACACCAAAAGGATTAATAAAAGATGTAACAGTAGGATTGCCAGGTTTACACAATGTAGAGAATTCCTTGGCTGCTATTGCAATAGGAATAAAACTCGATTTGTCAGAAAAGGATATAAAAGAGGGGTTGGCAAGTTTTAAAGGAGTTAGAAGAAGATTTGAATATCAAGTGAAAACAGATGATTTTGTTTATATCGATGACTATGCACATCATCCAGAAGAACTAAAGGCTTGTATTAATTCAGTAAGAATGATGTATCCTGATAAAAAAATTACGGGCGTTTTTCAGCCACATTTGTATTCAAGAACACGTGATTTTGCAGAGGGATTTGGAGAAAGTTTAGCATTACTGGATGAGCTATTTTTACTAGATATTTATCCTGCTAGAGAATTGCCAATCGAAGGGGTTGATTCAAAGATGTTGTTCGATAAGGTTAAGCTAGAGCAGAAAGAATTAGTAACAAAAGAAGAGTTAGTAGAAAAATTAGAAATAAAAGATATAGAGGTACTGTTAACACTTGGAGCAGGTGATATCGATACACTTATTAAACCGATAAGAGAAAAAATGATCTCGAGTCTTGAAACTAGAAGTCTTGAGTCTAAATAAAATGAAAAAAGGAATAAAAATATTAAGTTGGAGTGCATTCACATTAGTGGTGTTGATTCTCTTAGTGTTTGTCGATAATTCTTATTCGGCAATTCCATGTGCTGCACCTTCTATTCAGATCTCACAAGAGGGAGGGCATCATTTTATTACAGATGAATCGATAAAAGAGCAGTTGTTAGCCATAGGGTATTCGTTCAATAATCAAACTTATCAAGATATTGAAGTAGGAAGAATAGAAGAGGTGATTCGTGAAACACCAGGTGTAAAAAAGGTAGATGTTTATAAGCTGAATAATGGAGAGTTATCACTAGAAATAAATCAAAGTAGACCAATAGCAAGGATTATTACGCATGCTGGTTTGGTGAGTTTTTATTTAGATGAAGATGGGAATACAATGCCTCTAAGTGAAACCTATATAGCAAGGGTTCCTGTTTTTTCAGGAGAGATTTATTATGATAATAGTGCTGTAATCAATGCACAAGATATTATGATGAACGATAGCTTAAAAAGAATACATACAATAGATGATATTTACCTTGTTGCTAAAGCTATTGATGAAAATGATTTAATAAAATTGCAAACATTACAGGTGTTTGTGAATAGAAAGACAGAATTTGAAATTACACCAAGAGTAGGAAGAAATAGATTAATGCTGGGGAACTCAGATAATATAGAAAATAAATTATCGCGTTTAGAGCAGTTTTATACCGCAGTAATTAAACCACAAGAATTAAATAATTTTGATACCATAAGTGTCAAGTATAATAACCAAATAGTTTGTTCAAAAAGATAAAGTAAATGACTATGGATGCACCAGAAATTGTAGTAGGGCTAGATATTGGAACCACCAAAATAGCTTGTATTGTCGGTCGTAAAACTGATAATGGTAAAATAGAAATTTTAGGTATGGGAAAATCACCAAGTGTAGGGGTTACACGTGGAGTGGTTTCTAATATCGAAAAAACAGTACAGTCAATTAGAGCCGCTGTTGATGAAGCAGAAGCAAAATCAGGAATTGAAATTAATGTCGTAAATGTAGGTATTGCTGGACAGCATATCAAAAGTTTACAGCATCGAGGAATGATTACGCGTAATGACAGTGATACTGAAATTAGCCAACAAGATATCGATTCATTAATTGAAGATATGTATAAATTGGTGATGATGCCTGGTGAAGAAATAATTCATGTTTTACCTCAGGAATACATTATCGATAGACAAAGCGGAATTAAAGATCCAATTGGAATGGCTGGTGTTCAATTAGAAGCAAATTTCCATATCATTACTGGACAGATAGCAGCTGCCAAAAACATTTATAAATGTGTGGCAAAAGCAGGGTTAGAAGTTGCCGAGCTTATATTAGAGCCATTAGCTTCTTCTGCAGCTGTGTTGAGCGAGGAAGAAAAAGAGGCAGGAGTTGTTTTGGTAGATATTGGTGGTGGAACAACAGATGTTGCAATATTCCATGATGGGATTATTAGACACACAGCTGTAATTCCTTTTGGAGGAAATGTGATCACTGAAGACATCAAAGAGGGATGCACTATTATGCATCGTCAAGCTGAATTAATGAAAACAAAGTTTGGAACGGCATTCCCACACAGTAGTCAAGAAAATGAGATCGTATGTATTCCTGGTTTGAGAGGAAGAGATCCTAAAGAAATTTCAATCAAAAACCTGTCAAGTATCATCAATGCTCGAATCACAGAAATGATTGAACATGTTTACTACGAGATCAAAAACTCAGGGTATGAAAAGAAGTTAATTGGAGGAATTGTGATAACTGGTGGTGGTTCACAGTTAAAACACATTACACAATTGTCTGAATATATTACAGGAATGGATACTAGAATTGGTTATCCAAATGAACATTTGAGTTCAAATACTAATGTAAATGTAACTAGTCCGTTATTTGCAACTGGTGTAGGATTGGTCGCTAAAGGTTTTGAACAGTTTGAAAAGTATAAAGCTACTCAAGAAATTCATACAAGAACGCACTCTGAAAAAACACAGGGAAGTTTCTTTAAAAAGGTGTTAAGTTTCTTTGATGATAATATAGAATAACAATCCAACAACAAACAAAACAATAGATAAAACAACCAGTTTAATAAGCTGCTAAGTCGAATAGTAGCTTATTAAACTAAAAAAGAGCAAAAAATGATGAAATTCGATTTACCAAAAGACCAATCGTCTATCATAAAAGTGATAGGTGTTGGAGGCGGAGGAAGTAACGCCGTAAACCACATGTTCCAGCAAGGAATTAAAGGTGTAGATTTTATAGTGTGTAATACCGATCACCAAGCGTTAGATATTAGTCCAGTACCTGTAAAAGTACAGTTAGGGGCAAGTCTAACAGAAGGAAGAGGTGCGGGGTCAATTCCTGATGTAGGAATGAACGCAGCGATTGAAAACTTAGATGAAATAAAAGAAATATTAGCAAACAGTACGAAGATGGTTTTTGTTACTGCTGGTATGGGAGGTGGTACTGGAACTGGTGCTGCTCCAGTAATCGCTAAGTTGGCAAAGGAGATGGGAATCTTGACCGTGGGAATCGTTACAGTTCCATTTATGTTCGAAGGTCGAAAGAGAAGAACACAAGCTGAAGATGGTATTGAAAGAATGAGAAATGCCGTAGATACCTTGTTAATTATTAATAATGACAAGTTGCGCGAAATGTACGGGAACCTTACATTGGCCAATGCGTTCTCTAATGCAGATGACGTGCTTTCTACTGCAGCGAAAGGTATTGCAGATGTTATTTCTGTTACAGGACAAATCAACGTCGATTTTAATGATGTAAGTACAGTAATGAGAGATAGTGGTGTTGCTATTATGGGATCAGCTCAAGCTGAGGGTGAAAATAGAGCACATACAGCAGTCTCTAAAGCATTATCTTCTCCACTATTGAACGATAATGATATTAAAGGAGCAAAATATGTTCTTTTAAATATTACTTATGGAGAAAAAGAAGTGTTAATGGATGAAATCATGGAAATAACAGATTTTATCCAAGACGAAGCAGGTAGTACCGCAGATGTTATTTGGGGACATGCTAAAGATGAAGAGCTTGGAGAACAGTTAAGTGTGACGATTATTGCGACAGGATTTAATGTCTCTCCTGATACTGGATTGCCACAAAAACAACCAGAAAAAGTTCGAATGAACTTGGAGGATGAGCAGCCAACAATGATTACAGCTCCTATTCAATCTCCAGTACAAGGAAATGTGCCAACTCAAACAAACGAACCAGTAGCAGAAGTAAATGAACCTTATGTTATAAAAAGGGAAGAGTCTGAGTTAAAAGCTCCTGTAGAAACTCCAGAACCATTTATAAAAAATGAGGCAGTTGAGATAGAAGTAGCACAACAAGCTCCTGAAGTTGTAGAACCAATTAATGAGGTGAAAGAAGAAGAAGCAAGTCCATTAGTCTCCGAACAACACAATGATAATATTGTTTGGGATTTTGGAACAACTTCAAATGATACTCCTGAAGAACCAAAAACAACAGAAACTTTATCAAATGATGGTAAAGTAAGGTATTTTTTAGAAGATGATTTGGATGATAATAGCTCAAATGAGTATACAGAAAATATTGGTGAGCAAAATGTTACCCCAGAATTGTCTAATGGTAGAATCGAAGAAACACCATCTGTTGAAGATAACATAGAGCTGGCGAAACAACGTATAGAAAGAATTAGACAAAATAGCCAAAAGCTAAAAACTGTAAGTGGTTTAACAGAAATGGAAAATGAGCCAGCATACAGAAGAAGACAAATCCGTTTAGATGATGTTCCGCATTCATCTGAATCTAATGTGTCAAGATTTACATTAGGAGATGTTCAAGATGAAGACGGAAACAACCGAACAGGTTTAAGTGATAACAATTCTTTTTTACATGATAATGTAGATTAGAAACAATAAAAGCTCTTTTTTAAAAGCCACTAGCATTTTGTGTTAGTGGCTTTTTTTATGAAGATAAAGATGTTATGTAAATGTTATTTTTAAGAAATACTTATGATTAGGTAGTTGTTATATCGGGATATGCTGTTAATTTTGATTTGTATAGAATGAAAAAGCAACATGTTTTTTGATTTTTACGTCAATAAATTAGACTAAACAACAATATTATGGTTTTAATAAAAACAGGAATTGTAGTAATAGCATTATTTGCTGTATCTATAAGTTGGGGACAGAAAGCAGAAAGAGTTCATACTAATGAGCCTTCTAGAAATATTAAGAAAGCAGATCAATTAGTGAAATTGAATAGCTTATACTTTGAAGAGGTCGCGGTGTTAAAAACGTATTTCACTTCAGGGGAAATTAAAAATGGTTTTCCTGGATACAATCATTCATTATCAAAAGCGTCTAACGCATTGGAATTAAAAAAATGGATTGCTGTTGGAGAGAATAAAGCAGCTTTAACGAAAGATGGTATCATAGCTATTGAAAACTATATAACAGGAAAATAATATGAGAAAATTATACTTTTATTTAATAGGATTGATCTTCTTACCGGTTTTTATGTTTGCTCAAGGAGAAGGGCAAAATTGGTTTTTTGGATATAATGCTGGGTTAGACTTTACAGGAGGAAACCCTGTTGCAGTAACCAATGGTGCAATTAGTCAATGGGAGGGAGTAGCCTCCATCTCTGATGCCAATGGGAATCTATTGTTTTATACCAACGGTCAAAATGTTTGGAATAGAAACCATGTAGTTATGACGAATGGCTCTGGATTATTAGGGCATCAAAGTTCAAGTCAGTCTGCTGTAATCGTTCCTTATCCATATTATCCAGATCGATACTATGTTTTTACAGTAGACCAACTAGCGGGAAGCAATGGTGTACGTTATTCAATAGTGGATATGAGTATGAGTGGAGGGTTAGGAGCTGTAACATCGACTAAAAATATGCCGTTGATGACAAATGCAACAGAAAAAATCACAGCAGTTAGGCATTCCAATAATTCAGATATATGGGTGATTTGTCATAAATGGGGTAGTAACCAGTTTCAGGCTTTTTTAGTAGACGCTTGTAACGGGTTAAATACAACTCCCGTTATTTCGAATACAGGAACAGTCCATAATCACGTTACTGGTGGATATAATACTGGGTCAATAGGGTATATGAAAGCTTCTCCTCAAGGGGATATGTTGGGGTTAGCACTATTTACACAGGCTAGTCATTCAGCAACACATTTTGAGTTGTTTGATTTTAATAATACTACAGGAGTGGTTTCTAATCCAATATCATTACCAAGTCCAAGTTCAACAACCTTACCCCCTGGTGTTCCATGGTACCGATCATACGGAGTAGAGTTCTCACCAGATGGGACCTATTTTTATGGAGGATTAAATAGTACAGGGGAAGTTTATCAATATGATTTATTAGCGGGTAATGCTACAGCAATAAGAAATTCAGCTAGCTTGGTAGGAACAGCCACAAGTACAAACGATAATAAAATAGGAGCGTTACAGTTGGGAACTGATGGTAAGATTTATGTAGCAAGAGATGGCCAAGGATGGTTAGCACATATTACCAACCCTAATACTGCTGGAGCGTTCTTGACCAATAATGGCGTTCATTTAGGCGGAAGTACGAGTGGTTTAGGATTACCAACTTTTATTCAGTCTTTCTTTTTGGATTTGCCAGATATTTATATCGCCTATTCAGGGAATGATTGCGAAGGGAATTCAATTTCTTTTGGTTTACAAGGTACAGATGTACCTATGGTAACTTCGGTTGATTGGGATTTTGGAGATGGTACTACGATTAATAATTCTTCAGGTAGTGGAGTTGTCAGTCATACATACAATTCAGGAGGAACTTATTATGTTCAGGCAACTTATTATTTTGGATGTTATTACGTGGTTTTAGGTGGGAATATTACCGTTTATACTAATCCTACTGTCAATGCCAATACCTCAGGGAATTATTGCCTTTCAGGGAATTCTGTTGCATTAAGCGGTTCTCCTTCGGGAGGAAGCTGGAGTGGTCCTGGAGAAATAGGAAATGTTTTCTATCCAAATATAGCAGGAGTAGGGACACATACCTTAACATATACCTATACTAATTCAAATGGGTGTTCTGGTACAGACAATACTATAGTGACTGTAAATGCTGCACCTGAAGCAAACATCACAACAACGACTTCATCTACTTGTTTAGCAGGGACATCAATTAATTTAACGGCAACCAATGGAGGTGGAACTTGGACAGGTCCAGGGGTTTCAGGAAGTTCGTTTAACCCAAGTTCAGCGGGAGTAGGAACGCATACGATTACCTATACTACATCCAATAACGGGTGTACAGATACGGATACGCATACAATTATAGTTACAAATACAGCAGATGCAACAATTGTAGCAATAGCAGATATGTGTGAGAATGAGGCTTCAATGACTTTAACTGCAGCCAATGGAGGAGGAACTTGGACAGGTCCAGGGGTCTCAGGAAATACATTTAATCCTGGTTCAGCAGGAGTAGGAACACATACGATTTCTTATGTGATTTCCGGAGCTTGTGGGGATTCAGATACAGAAACGGTTACAGTGTATGCTGCGCCAAATTCTAATTTTGTTTCTGGAGGTCCTTATTGTACTGCTGATAATGCGGTCACTCTAACTCCTTCTGTGACTGGAGGAACATTCTCTGGTCCAGGTGTTTCAGGAAATACTTTTGATCCTACAATTGCTGGAGTTGGTAGTCATACAATTCAATATGCGATTACAAATTCGAATAATTGTACCGAAACTACTCAGCAAACTATTGTGGTAAATAATACTCCTGATGCTTCTATTACATCAGGTAATGCGATCTGTTCAGCCGATAGTCCATTGACATTGACAGGAACAACCAGTGGTGGAGTGTGGACAGGTCCAGGAGTTACAGGAAATGTATTTGACCCATCTGGAGTAGGGGCAGGAACTTATACTGTTAATCATACAGTAAATGTTGGTAGTTGTTCAGCTTCTGATTCGTATACTATTACAGTAACGGAATCACAAGATCCAACAATTTTAAGTCAAGGGCCATATTGTCCATTTGGAGATACAGTAACATTGTCTGCAGCAACTGCCGGAGGGGTTTGGTCTGGAACGGGAATTGTAGATGCAAATGCAGGATTGTTTGATCCTACAATAGGAAATGGAACTTATACGATTACCTATACCATATCTGGGACTTGTGGAGGTACAGATACTCAGGATATTGAAGTGACAACTACTGCTTGTGATAATGACAATGATGGAGTACTGGATGTAGATGATCCAGATGATGATAACGATGGAATATTAGATGTGGATGAGGATGTTAATGGAGACGGTGATTATACCAACGACGATACAGACGGAGATGGGATCCCTAATGTTTTTGATTTAGATTCAGATAATGATGGAATTGTTGATGTAATAGAGGGAGGGGGAGAAGATCCAGATGGAGATGGTGTGATCGGAACAGGTCCTATTACTGATGTCGATAATGATGGATTAGCTGATGAAGTAGATCCTTCTCAAGGAGGAACACCATTGCCTAATCCAGATACGGACGGAGATGGAATGGATAATGTGATAGATATTGATGCTGATGATGATGGGATTGTTGATAATGTTGAGGGGCAAGCTTCAGATAATTATATAGCCCCTTCAGGAAATGATTCTGATAATGATGGAATTGATGATGCGTATGATGTTCATAGTGGTGGTGTAGCCATTGTTCCAGAAAATACAGATGGAGATGATGAAGATGACTATACAGATACAGATGCTGATAATGATTTAGTCAATGATGTGGATGAAAGTAATAATCCTTATGTCGCGCCAACAGGTAATGATACTGATGGAGATGGGCTGGATGATGCTTTTGATGTAGATGGAAGTTCTTCTGTAGATAATGGAGGGCCTACCAATGGTGGAACTGTGCCTTCTGATTTTACCAATGATGCAGAACCTTCAACGCCTCAACTAGACTGGAGAGAACCATTAGATCATGATAATGATGGGGTGGTTGATGCCGAAGATCCAGATGATGATAATGATGGGATTTTAGATGTGGATGAAGATGCAAATTTAGATGGAGATAATAACCCTGCAACAAATCCTTCTGATACCGATGGAGATGGAATACCTGATCATTTTGACTTAGATTCAGATAATGATGGAATTGTTGATGTAATAGAAGGAGGAGGAGAAGATCCAGATGGAGACGGTGTAATTGGAACAGGGCCTATTACAGATGTTGATAATGATGGGTTATCTGATGACGTTGATCCCTCTGAGGGAGGAACACCATTGCCTAATCCTGATACAGATAATGATGGAGTGCATGATTTCCTTGATTTAGATGCTGATGATGATGGAATTGTAGATAATATTGAAAGTCAATCTACGTTGGACTATGTTGCTCCAAGTGGCAATGATACTGATGGAGATGGGATAGACGATGCTTATGATATTCATAATGGAGGAACACCAATTGATCCATTGGATACTGATTTAGATGATGCACCTGATTATGTTGATTTAAACGCTGATAATGATAATGAAGATGATCTAATTGAGGGATGGGATGAGGATAATGATAATATTCCAGATACAGAACCAACAGGAAATGATTCAGATAATGATGGAATAGATGACGCTTTTGATGTGGATGGAACTTCTCCAGTTAATAATGGAGGGCCTACAAATGGAGGGAGCTTACCAACAGATTTTCCAAATTTAGATGATGCAGTATCAGAGGAGTTAGATTGGAGAGAAGTTGAAACGTATGTAGAGGTTCCTAATATCTTTACTCCTAATGGAGACGGGATTAATGATGTTTTTACAATTAACACTTCAAATATAGAATCTTTGACTGCTGTGATTGTTAATAGATGGGGGCAAACAGTATTTGAATGGAAAGGAGTAAATGGAGTATGGGATGGATATACTAAAGCTAGTCAAGAAGCTTCTGAGGGAACCTATTATTATATTATTATAGGTAAAGATAATACAGGAGAAGATTTTGAGTATAAAGGTTCTTTAATCCTAGAGCGATAGTTCCAAAACTATAGATGAACTAAATTTAAAGGGTAGCCATTTGGGTTACCCTTTTTTAGTATCCTATGTCTTTAGCTTGTTTGAATTCGATTGAGAGTCTGTTCTGGTCGATAATTCAAATCCAATTAAAAGAATGTAACTAATTGTTTGAATCCAGATTAAGACAATCAAAAGGGAGCCTATAGAGCCATACAGTTCATTGTATTTGCCGAAGTTGTCGAAATAATAGATCAACCCTTTAGAGGCAAGAATAATGATAACGGTAGCTAACGTTGCTCCAGCAGAAAAGAATTTCCATTGTTGCCTACCAGGGTTGCCAATGTTGTATAGAGTGCTAACACTAAAAATAGTACCTCCAATAATAACAAACCATCGGATAAGGTGAAACAAGAAGCTTCCTATTTGGCTGAGCCCTCCTTGAAATAAAGTCTTAATAGCAATTTCTCCAATAATCAAAGAGCTAATTACGGCAATAATAAAAATGGTAATAACGGCAAAGCCACCAAACGATATTAAACGTTGTTTTATTGGGTTGCGTTTTACTTCGATTTGGTAAGAATTATTAAAACTGTTTAATAAAGCATTTAAGCCATTTGATGCATAGTATAAAGAAAACAAGAAACCAATAGAAAGTAATACATTGTGTTTTCGTGTAATCAAATCGTTCATTGTTTCCTCAACCAACGAAAAAGCATTGCTAGGTAGGGCTTCCGATAAGTAAAAGAGTAAATCTTCCTGAAAGTGGTCGATTGGGATGTATGGAATCAGCGAAAGTAAAAAAACTAAAGAAGGAAATATGGCCGTAAAAAATTTAAAAGATATGGCAGCACTACGAGTGCCGTATTGAGCCTTTTGAAAAGATTCCCATAAAAATGAAATAGTATCATATAAAGTCATGCCTTCAAATCCTGGGAGGTAAATGCGTTGGCTAACCTTTTTTAAGAATCGAACTACAGAAAGATTCAAAAACCAATGTTTAATTTTGTTTAGCATTCTCTCTATAGTTTTTGTAAAGTTTAATAAGTACCATTAGTAGAACACCAAAACTAATTATTCCGAGAACTCCCCAAATCCAATTTAGGGTACTCTTTAAAACAACTAGGAATACGATAGCAAACAATAAAATAGTCGCTACCTCATTCCAGATCCTTAGTTGAGTAGAGCTCCATTTATAGGTTTCTTTTTGTAGTTGTCTAAATATTTTATGGCAATAGAAGTGGTAGATTAAAAGAAGAAGGACAAATGTAAGTTTGAGGTGCATCCAAGGCATTTTTAAATAACTTGGGATTAGTAAAATAAGAGAAGTGCCAAATATTACAGTTAATATGGCAGAAGGCCATGTAATCATGTACCATAGACGTTTGCTCATTATTTTGTATTGCTTTTGAAGAATGTTCCTTTCTTGCTCTTCTTTCTCGTTAGCTTCTACGTGATAAATGAAGAGACGTACAATATAAAAGAGCCCAGCAAACCAGGTTACAACAAAAATAATATGTAGAGCTTTTATGTATAACATTTATTTACTTGTTTTTTAACCAGTTGTTAATCCATGTAGTAATGGTGGCGACCCATTGTTCATCTTCGTTGAGGCATGGTATGGCAAAATAATTATCTCCACCGTTTTCCATAAAATCTTTTTTCCCCTCTAGTGCTATTTCTTCAAGTGTTTCGAGACAGTCAGCTACAAAAGAAGGGATGACTACAGCTAAGTTGTTGATGCCTTTAGCTGGGAGTTCTCCAATCAATTGATTTGTTGAAGGAGTAAGCCATTTATCTTTCCCTAATTTAGATTGGAAGGCAACGCTATATTTATCTTTAGGTAAATTGAGTTGCTCAACGACAGCCTCAGTTGTTGCAAAGCATTGGTGTCTATAGCAAAATTCATGGGCATTAGAGGGGGTGGTGCAACAACTGTTGTCAATCGTACAGTGCGATTTTGTGATGTCAGATTTACGAATGTGACGCTCAGGAATACTGTGATATGAAAACAAAAGGTAATCCCATTTTTTCGTTTCAAGTTCCTTTTTTATTTTGTCTGATAATGCTTTTATGTAAGTTTTGTCTTTGTAAAAAGCAGGGAAAAAAGTTAGTTTGCTGGTTGGAAAAAAAATCTTCTGTACTTCTTTTACCTTTTCGTTTACTGTATCAGTAGTAGACATAGCATGCTGAGGATATAAAGGTATAATTAAAATATCATCAACACCTTTTTGCTTGAGTTTAAGAATGCCTTCTTCAATAGATGGAACACTATATCGCATCGCTAGTTCAATAGGAATGTCATTTTGTTTCTGAACTTTGTCAGTTAGAGCTTGTGAAATGACAACCAAAGGAGAACCTTCCGTTGTCCATATCTTCTTGTATGCTTCTCCAGACTTTTTAGGACGATTAGGGAGAATGAATCCCTTTACAATAATAGCTCTAAGTAGGTAAGGGACATCAATTACTCTTTTGTCCATTAAAAATTCATCAAGATATGCTCTAACATCTTGTGTTGAGGTGCTTTTAGGGGAACCTAAGTTGATTAATAATACTCCTTTGTTATTTGAGTTTGTTTCTGTCGGCATTAATTAATTCATTTGTTTTAGAAATTGTTTGGGGGGGCTACCAAACTTCTTTTTAAATGCAAATATAAAATGACTTGAGGTACTATATCCTAAAAAAGAGGAAATTTCATTAATATTCATTTCTTTTTCAAGTAATAAGTCTTTTGCTAAGTTCATTTTATAATTTAAGATGTATGTGAAAACAGGTGCTCCATACTCTTTCTTAAATTCAGTTTTGATTGTTTTTATGTTTAATCCCACCAAAATTGATAATTCATTTAGAGAGGGTGGGTTTGCGAATTTAGAAGTGATAATTTGATGAATTAATCCAAGTTTATCATGAATTCCATTTTTTGTATTATCTAAATTTTTGATAGTGTTTAAAAAAGAAAAAGAAATATCTAATAACTTATAGGTGTATGATCTAAAGCTTAGCGTTTGTGAATGATGTTTTTTAGTCCATTCAAGATATTGCTCAATTGATTCTCTGTATTTTCCATAAAGAGAATACTTTTTAATGGTGACTTTATTTTTATTAATAGCGTCTGTTATTTCGTTTTTATTATAGGTGTTAGGAAGTGCCTTTATGGTTTGATGTGGAATCAATACAATGATTATAACAGATTTAGAAGGGATTGTAAAAAACGCAATATCGTTCTTTCTTTGTTCAGAGTTAACCATTAATGTGTATGGAAGAAGCTCATATTTTAAATCTTTGTGTTTGGGAGAGTACGAGGCCCCTTTTTTTAAAGTGAAAACTTGAAGCATGCTTTTTTGATTCGCATTAATAGCTTGTTCAATAACAAATTTAGAATCGTTTTCATATATGAAAATGGAATAGTCAGGAGTTGTGTCACAAATTTGTAACGCAAAAGGGGTGGGATTAGCCTTGGGATTAATGTCGATGTTTTTTGTTTTGATAATCAGAGCTTATTTTGTGAGTAAATAGTTGGTAATGTGACGAAAATATGATAAAAACATGACTTTTGCTATGTTTTTGAGGTTTTTTAATGTTTTTTAGGGCTTGTTATTTATACTCTTTATAAATTAAACTCTAGTTCAATTTCCGATATTTAAAGTTCTTTTGTCGATGTTTTTAGGGGGGCTGATAATGTATCTTTGTTTTGATTTATTTTTTGAGAAAATTGAAGCCTGTGTTAAATCAAAAGGAAAAACAATATTATTTAGTAGGACTTAGTTACAAAAAAGCTGATGTGAAGACTCGTGGTGAGTTTAGTTTATCAGAAGAGCAGCAGTTAGCATTACTCAATAGCTTTAAAGAGGAGGGGTATGAGTCAGTATTGATTTTGTCAACGTGTAATCGAACAGAAATTTCAGGTTTTGTCGAGCACCCTTATATCTTAATTAATAAGTTGTGTAATGTAGTAGAGGGTAGTGTAGATAAATTTTTAGATGTAGCATACATTTTAAAGACAGAACAAGCTATTAACCATCTCTATAGAATCGTAACAGGACTTGATAGTCAGATTTTAGGAGACTATGAGATCATAGGGCAGTTAAAAAGGTCGGTAACTAATTCGAAAAAAATAGGTGGTTTAAATGCTTTTACAGAAAGACTTTTTAATAGTGTAATAAAAACGAGTAAACGTGTCAAAAATGAGACGTTAATTAGTTCTGGTGTTACTTCAGTTGCTTATGCTGCCACTCAATATTTAAAAGATAATGTTCAAGATTTAAAAAGTAAAAAAATCGTCATTTTTGGAGTAGGAGAAATAGGAAAAAACAGTCTTAAAAATGTATTAAGTTATACAGATAATAAAAATGTAATTTTGATTAACCGTACATATGAAAATGCACAGTTTCTAGCTGATCAATTTGATGTAGAGGTAAGAAAATATGAAAACCTTAAAGAAGAAGTAGCAAATACTGATGTACTAATCGTTGCTACGGGGTCACAAACCCCAACTATTAGAAAAGAAGATTTGCCACAAGATAAAGAAATGTATATTGTCGATTTGTCTGTGCCAAGAAATGTGGATGTGAGTATCGATAAAATGCCAAATAAATATGTCGTAGATGTAGATTATTTATCGGTCTTAACAGAAGAAACAAAAGAAAATAGGTTAAAAGAAGTTCCAAAAGTTGAAAGTATTATAGAAGAAGAAAAGCAGGATTTTATTAAATGGGTAGAAGCAAGAAAATTTGCACCTGTGATCAAAATGTTGAAACAAAAACTCAATGATTTTCAAACTGAGGAAATTAATTATCATAAGAGGAAAAGTTCAGCTTTTGATGAAAACGAAATACAGACCGTGAGTGATAGAATTAACCAAAAAATAATCCGACATTTTGCAACGTACCTTCATACCAATATGGAAAATGCAGATACTTGCATACACCTTGTAAAAGAAATGTTTAATTTAGAATTGGAGAGCGCACATGAAAAAAATAAGAATTGGAACGCGGTCTAGTGAATTAGCCTGTTGGCAAGCTCAAAAAGTAAGCGAGAAATTACTAAATCTAGGGTACTCAACCGAATTGGTTAAAATATCATCTAAAGGTGATATAGTATTGGATAAACCTCTATACGAAATCGGAGTTGTTGGGCTTTTTACAAAAACCTTGGATATAGCATTGTTAAATGGAGAGGTTGATATTGTTGTCCATTCTTTAAAGGATGTTCCGACTCAATTACCTAAAGGTATTATCCAAGCGGCAGTTTTAGAAAGAGGAAGTGTTCAAGATATTGTAGCACTTCACCCTAGTGTAGATCAAATTGATGAAAGAGGTAAGGTTGCAACTAGTAGTTTAAGAAGAAGAGCTCAATGGCTTAATAAATACCCCAACGCTGAGATTACAGATTTAAGAGGAAATGTAAACTTGAGAATGCAAAAATTAGCAGAAAGTAATTGGAATGGAGCTATCTTTGCTAAAGCTGGATTGGAGCGAATTAATATATTGCCTGAAAAATACAAAGAGATAGATTGGATGGTTCCAGCACCTGCTCAGGGAGCCGTTATGGTAGCATGTTTAGATCAGCATGAAGAATTGAAGCGTATCTGTGCCTTAATTAATCATGAGGACACGATGAAGTGTGTTAAGATAGAACGAGAGTTCTTAAGAAAACTAGAAGGCGGTTGTACAGCTCCAATTGGAGCTTATGCATGTGTAAATGCTAACGAAGAAGTCGTTTTTAAAGGATGTGTATTATCAATAGATGGTAAGGAGAAAATAACAGTTGAGCAGAAAATAAAGATCAATAATATAGAAGGGTTCGGTGAAACATGTGCTGAAATTATATTAAATAAAGGAGGAAAAGCTTTGATGGCGGATATCAAAGCTGCGTTAAAAAAATAAGTTTGGAAAACCAGTTGACGATACAATCCACAAAAATATTAACGCCTCACCAAAAAGATGCGTTAAAAGCATTTGATATATATGAAAACGATTTTATTGAAATAGAGTATACCCCTACAGCAGTCGGAAATGTCGCGGAAAGAGCGATCTTTACAAGTCAAAATGCTGTAAAATCAATTATTGAAACTGCTTTTTTTAAAGAGAAAATACAAGAGGTTTATTGTGTTGGAGAAAAAACAGCTTTACTATTAACAGAATTAGGTAAGAATGTTATAGTTGTAGCAGATTCGTCCAAAAAATTAGCATTAGAAATTGTTAAGCAAGGCGATATGATAATCGATTTTTATTGTGGGAATATTAGGAGGGATGAGTTGCCAAATATCTTGGGAGATAATGGGGTTGTTGTTAAAGAAAGAGTAGTTTATCATACAAAGTTAAAAGCGCATCAGGTTAACCCAAAAATAGATGGGGTCTTGTTTTTTAGCCCCTCAGCTGTTCGTGCCTATTTGATGAGTAATTTAGCAGGAGATAGCGTTGCTTTTTGCATAGGTAGTTCAACTGAAAGAGAAGTGAAAAGTAGTTTTAATAAGACAGTAATAGCTGAAAAACCTACAATAGAAAGTGTAATAGAAAGTGTAATAAAATATTTTAAATAAATGAATCGTACTAGGAGGTTGAGAAAGCAGGCAAGTATTCGAAGCGTTGTACAGGAACATGAATTGTCTGTAAATGATTTTATCTATCCTTTGTTTATTGAAGAGGGGACTGGAATAGAGAAAGAAATAGCATCTATGCCTGGTATTTACAGATATTCATTGGATTGTATAGCAAAAGAATTAGAAGAGGTTGTTGCATTAGGAATAAAGTCTGTTTTACTTTTTGGAATTCCTTCAGAAAAGGAAGAAACAGGAAAAGAGTCTTGGAATGACGAAGGGATAATTCAACAAGCAATAAGATATATTAAACAGAACTACCCAAGTTTATATGTTGTAACAGATGTATGCTTTTGTGAATATACAGATCATGGTCATTGTGGGGTGTTAGAAGATGGAGATGTGAAAAATGATCCTACTGTTTGCAATTTACAAAAACAGGTTGTGTCTCATGTAAAAGCTGGGGCAGATATGGTTGCGCCTTCTGGAATGATGGATGGCACAGTTGAAGCACTTCGTGTAGCGTTAGATGGAGCAGGCTTTGTTGATATTCCAATAATGGGGTATTCTGTAAAATATGCCTCAGCTTACTATGGCCCTTTTAGAGATGCAGCAGATTCAGCACCAGCATTTGGAGATCGAAAAACTTATCAAATGAATCCAGCTAATCGACGAGAGGCGATGATAGAGGCACAATACGATGATAGTGAAGGGGCAGATATTTTAATGGTAAAACCAGCATTATCATACTTGGATATTATTAGAGATTTAAGAAATAGCTTTTCAAAACCTATAGCATGTTACAATGTGAGTGGAGAATACTCCATGATAAAAGCAGCAGCAGAAAAAGATTGGATAGATGGAGATCGTGTAATGATGGAATCGTTGTTGTCAATGAAGAGAGCAGGAGCTGATATTATTATTACTTACTTTGCGAAAGACGCAGCTAAAATTTTAAATCAATATTAGATTAGACATTTTAATTAGTAAAGAAATGAAGCACACAAAATCAGAAGAATTATATAACCAAGGATTAGAGCATTTAGTAGGTGCAGTAAATTCTCCAGTAAGAGCTTTTAAGTCAGTAGGAGGATCTCCTTTGTTTATTAAGAAAGCGAAGAGAAGCCATATTGTTGATGTTGATAATAATAGATATATTGACTATGTGCTTTCATATGGGCCTATGTTATTAGGACATAAGAATAAAAAAGTAGATAAAGCGATTTATAAAGCCTTAAAAAAAGGATATACATTTGGAGCATCTACTAAAAATGAAATAAAGCTTGCTAAAATTGTATGTGAAGCGTTTCCTTCAATGGATAAAGTTCGATTTGTAAATTCAGGGACAGAGGCAGTTTTAAGTGCTATTCGGTTAGCTAGAGCTTATACACAAAAAGATAAAATAATTAAGTTTTCTGGATGTTATCACGGTCATTCAGATGCTTTGTTAGTTGCTGCGGGGTCAGGAATTGCAACGTTAAGCATGCCAGGGAGTAGTGGAGTGCCTAAGGCTGCTGTTGAAAATACATTGATAGCCAATTATAATGATATAGAAAGCGTAAAGCAGCATTTTGAAAAACACAATGATATTGCGGGGGTTATTATAGAACCTGTAGCAGGAAATATGGGGGTTGTCATCCCTCAGAATGAATTTTTAAAAGAACTAAAAGAATTAGCGAACGAGTATGGAGCTTTGTTAATCGTTGATGAAGTAATGACTGGTTTCCGTTCAAAATTTGGAGGGGCTCAAGAGCTATTAGGTATAGAAGCAGATATTACATGTTTAGGGAAAGTTGTTGGAGGAGGTTTCCCAGTAGGAGCTTATGGGGCTAGAAATGAGATCATGGAAATGGTTGCTCCTCTTGGAAATATGTATCAAGCTGGAACACTTAGTGGCAATCCAATAGCTATGGCAGCAGGAATTGCAACATTAAAAGAGTTAAAAAAACAAAATCCGTACGAACAATTGGAAGCTGTAGCTCAAGAAATAGAAGAGACGTTATTACAAGCAGCTCAAGAAAATGATATAGAATTGGTTGTCAACCGATTTGGAACAATGATTAACCCATTCTTTACTTCAAAAGAAGTAAAGAACTTTTCTGATGCTCAGCAATGTGATACCGAACGTTTTGCTAAATTTTTCTGGGCGTTAATAGAGAATGGTGTGTTTATTCCTCCTTCTCAGTTTGAAGCTTGGTTTTTATCAAGTTCTTTAACTAGAAAAGATATCGAAAAGACGAAACTGGCAATTCAAGAAGCAATGAAACAAATAGCAGTATCAAATACAAATAGCAATGATTAAAAACGATTTATTTTTAAGAGCATTAAAAGGTGAAGAGGTAAAAAGACCGCCAGTTTGGATGATGAGACAAGCAGGTAGGTATTTACCTGAATTCATGGAGATAAAGGCGAAGTACGACTTTTTTACAAGGTGTCGAACTCCAGAGTTAGCTTCTGAAATTACAGTACAGCCAATTAGAAGGTATGGTATGGATGCAGCAATTTTATTTTCAGATATTCTAGTTGTTCCACAAGCTATGAATATTGAAGTAGAAATGAAACCAAATGTAGGACCTTGGTTGCCAAATCCTATCAGAACAACTCAAGATTTAGATCGTGTTGTAGTACCTGATGTAAAAGAAGAATTAGGGTATGTTATGGATGCGATCAAAATGACCAAAGAACAACTGAATAACGAAATTCCGTTGATTGGCTTTGCTGGATCGCCATGGACTATCTTATGTTATTGCGTTCAAGGTCAGGGGTCAAAGAATTTTGATAAAGCTAAAAAGTTTTGTTTTACCAATCCAACAGCTGCTCATGCTTTGCTTCAAAAGATTACGGATACAACTATTTTATATCTTAAGGAAAAAGTAAAAGCTGGAGTGAATGCTGTGCAAGTATTTGATTCTTGGGGAGGTATGCTTTCTCCTGTTGATTACCAAGAGTTCTCATGGAGGTATATTCAGCAAATTATTGATGCACTAAAAGATGATGCTCCTGTGATAGCATTTGGAAAAGGATGTTGGTTTGCATTAGAAGAAATGTCAAAATCTGGCGCTTCAGCTATAGGTGTGGATTGGACTATAACGCCAGAAAAAGCAAGAGCTTTGACAAAAAACAATGTAACTTTACAAGGGAATTTTGATCCAACAAGACTGTATTCTCCACCTGCTGAGATAAAAAAAATGGTTAAACAAATGATTGATCGTTTTGGTAAAAATCAATATGTGGTAAATTTAGGACATGGTATATTGCCTGATATTCCTCTTGAAAATGTAGAAGCTTTTATCAGTTCGGTAAAAGAATATGAAGGATAAAAAAGTTCTGCTTTTGTTGCTAGATGTAAAAATGAAATATGAATAACCTTATTCAAAAATATAATGTTCCTGGACCCCGTTATACAAGTTACCCGACTGTGCCTTATTGGGATGCTGATGGGATAGCGTATGAGGTGTGGAAAGAAACAGTTAAAAAAGCTTTTAAAGAAAGTAACCAAGAAGAAGGAATAAGCCTTTATATACATCTGCCTTTCTGTGAAAACTTATGTACGTTTTGTGCTTGCCATAAACGAATAACCAAACGACATGAAGTAGAAACACCTTATATAGAATCTGTTATTGAGGAGTGGAAATTGTATTGTGATTTATTAGAGGAAAAGCCTATCATTCGAGAGTTACATTTAGGGGGAGGAACTCCTACTTTTTTTTCTGCAGAAAACCTTAGAAAATTAATAGATGGTGTTTTTTCTAGAGCGATAAAAAGTCCCGATTTTGAATATAGTTTTGAAGGACATCCTAACCAAACTTCTAAAGAACAACTCAAAACATTATATGATCTAGGTTTTAGACGAAATAGTTTTGGGATTCAAGATTATGATGATAAAGTTCAAGTCGCCATTAACAGAGTGCAAAGTTTTGATAACGTAAAAGAAGTAACGCTAAATTCTAGAGATATCGGTTACGAATCGATAAGCCATGATTTAATATTTGGATTACCTCACCAAACTGAAGAAAGCATTAGGGCAACAATAGAAAAAACCAATCAGTTAAGACCAGATAGAATAGCGTATTATAGTTATGCCCATGTGCCTTGGATAAAAGGTAATGGTCAAAGAGGGTTTGATGAAAATGATTTGCCACAAGACGCTGAGAAAAGAAAACTATACGAATTAGGGAAAGAGTTGTTCTTTAAAAACGGTTACGTTGAAATAGGTATGGATCACTTTGCTTTACCCACCGATTCTTTATATCAAGCAATGATTAATAAGAAATTGCATAGGAACTTCATGGGATATACTGCGGGTAAAACAAAATTAATGATTGGGTTAGGAGCATCTTCAATTAGCGACTCGTGGTACGGATTTGCTCAAAATGAAAAGAAAGTAGAGGATTATCAACAGAAAGTACTTCAGGGGATAATTCCTATCTATAGAGGTCATGCGTTAACAGAAAAAGACTTGATTATTCGTCAACATATCTTAAACTTGATGTGCCAAATGAAAACCTCTTGGAAAGATGATGCTATGAAGTTTCAAGAACTGGAACAAGTTTTAGAACAGCTAGCAGAAATGGTTGATGATGGTTTAATTTTAATAGAAGATCAAACATTAACAGTTAAAGAAGAAGGAAGAATGTTTGTACGAAATGTCTGTATGGCTTTCGATTTAAGACTGATGGAGAACAAGCCTAATACTCGACTATTTTCAATGACAATATAAAAAAAATCCTGCTTTGAATATTACAAAGCAGGATTTTTACCTATTTATATTATAGGTAAGATTATTTTATTATTAGCTTTTCAATATGTTTTGAGTTTCCATTGTCAAGTAACTCAACAATATAAATCCCTTTATTGAAGTGGCTAAAGTCCAGTTGTAATGGTTGTTGGTCAGTTTTTGTTAATAATAGTTGTTTACCGAGTAAATCAGAAACTCTAATTAAAGCATTGTCAAGTTTTTGATCCAATTCGATGTTCACAATAGCATTACTAGGGTTGGGGTATAATTTTATAGCAACATCAGAATACTCATTAATTGCAGTAGCGTCAGATAATAAACCAATTCTTTCATTCTCCAAGACACTTCTCATGATTCCAATTTGGTCGTTCGTAAACATGTTCTTACAAGCTTCAGAAGAATAATCCATATGATTTTCAATTAAATCTGGTAGGTCATTAGGAGAAGGTTGCCCTCCTAAAGAGTCTATGCAAGTGTTTAAGCTGGTGTTACAGTCAAAGTTACTTTGGGCACCTTGATTTGGAGTGTCGTCGCAACCATCATCAGCGCCACAGCTATTTCCTCCAAAAAATCCACCGCCATCGCCCCAGATGTGTCTTAAACCAAGATAATGTCCAACTTCATGCGTTGCTGTTCTTCCTCTGAAATCTACATTTCCTCCTCCTCCGTTTGGATCAGGCATAGGATTTGGGTTGTTGTCTCCTACAGTTCTAAAATCTAAAACAACACCTTCTAAATTAGGGTTGGGAGCTTCTGAGCCTCCTGGCCAATGAGAAAGCCCTGCTGGTGGGTATGCATAGCCAAATAAAGCTCCTAATAACCCTCCGTCAATATTACAAACCCAAATATTTAAAAAATATTCAGTGTTCCATGCGTCACTTCCTCCATTAGCAGACTCTTTTACATTGTCAGGAAGTCCTGTAAATGAAACGGAAAAAGTTTCATTGGTTTGCACGCGTTCAATAGCAACTAAGTTAAATTGAATGTTTGGGTTCCCTGCAATAGGGTCAAATATTGGACGTAAATTGACGGTGTCAGCATTGGTTCTCCCGTAATCTTCATTAAGTATTTCTATTTGACGTTCAATAATACTATCGTGAATGTTTTCTTCATTATTCTTCCAAACTACATGTACCACCGTATTGATAGTGTAGGTTTGTCCATTTTTTAAAGCCCCGTTTTTGTTATTGTCGAATACTTGTTGTACTTGGTTTTTGTACCCCGGGTACTTTTTCTCCATTAAGTCGAGTACTAACTTGGAATCGTTTACAATTCCATTGTGGTTGTAGTGAAATGGATTGAATTGTTGTCCAAAGCCTAAAAGAGAGGTAGTCAAAAAGGCGAAAAAGATACTTGTTTTTTTCATCATGGTTTTTATATTATTTGTTTAAATGTTTACGGTAATTATACAGCTTTTAAACTTAAGTCCAAATTGTGAACAGAATGTGTTAAAGCTCCTGAAGAGACATAGTCAACGCCACATTCAGCATAGCTTCTAACTGTTGATAGTTTGATGCCGCCAGATGCTTCCGTTTCGTATTTTCCATCAATTAATTGTACAGCAGTTCTCAAGTCTTCATGTGAAAAGTTGTCCAACATAATACGATCGATACCTCCTATAGCAAGAACTTCTTTTACTTCATTAAGGTTTCTTGTTTCTATTTCAATCTTTAGTTCTAGTTTTTTGTCAGCTAGGTATTTTTTTGTTTTAAGAATTGCATTTTTAATTCCTCCAGCAAAATCAATGTGATTGTCTTTGAGCATAATCATATCATACAATCCCATTCTATGATTTTCTCCTCCACCTATTTTTACGGCCTGTTTCTCCAAAAAACGAATTAAAGGAGTTGTTTTTCTGGTGTCTAGAATTTTAGTTGGTAGTTCGCCAATCTCTATTACAAATTTATTGGTTAACGTAGCTATTGCACTCATACGTTGCATAATGTTCAGTACTAATCGTTCTGATCCTAGTAGTTTTTGAGAATACCCCTCTATGTAAAAAGCAATGTCACCATATTTTACTTGATCACCATCATTAAGTATTTGCTCAAAAACAACAGATTCATCAAAAGCTTTAAACAGCGCTTTAGCGACTTCAATTCCTGCGATTATACCACCCTCTTTTACCAAAAGCTTAGCTTTTCCACGTGCATCATTAGGAATACAAGCTAATGCAGAATGGTCTCCATCTTTGATGTCTTCTTCTATGGCTAAGGCCACAAAGTCTTTAATTTCCATGTTAATAGGTTATCGTTATATTTGCCAAAGTTAATAAAAGTCTTTGATTCTAATTTTTTGAAAAAAATAAGATGTATGCAAATAAAACTAATTGTTGTTGGAAAAACGAATAAGAAATACCTTATTGAGGGAGAGCTAGAGTATGAAAAAAGACTAAAGCACTATATTCGATTTGAAGAAGAGGTGATTCCTGAGCTAAAAAAAGCCAAGCATTTATCCGAGTCAGAAATAAAAGAAAAAGAGGGAAAACTTATTTTAAACAAATTGAATAATGCTGATTATCTGGTACTATTAGATGAAAATGGGAAAGCATATCACTCCATAGGATTTAGTCAGTTTATTCAAAAACAACTCAATTCAGGTGTGAGAAAAGTCGTTTTTGTTGTTGGTGGTGCCTATGGTTTTAGCGAAGAAGTATATAGGAGAGCTAATTCAAAAATAGCATTGTCTCCAATGACATTTTCTCATCAAATGGTACGACTTTTTTTTAAAGAACAGTTGTATAGAGGGTTTACCATTTTAAAGAATGAACCTTACCATCATAGGTAGTTGGATGTGTTAATAGGCTCATAATGTGTGGTTTATTTTCTTTGGTTTGATGTAGTTGAAACTTTTTATTGAATAATAGAGGGGAAAAAATGAAACTATTTTGAGGTCTAAATTATTTTAATAGATTTGTATTTCATAAAAATGAAACGCTAAATGAAAAATTATTTAATATTAGGGCTTGTTTTATTGTCGTATACATTGTTTGCTCAACAAACGATTAAAGGGACAGTAGTCGATTTAGAGTCTAAGTTTCCACTTCCAGGAGTTAATGTTGTCGTCATTTCAGATACTACTCAATTGTTGGGGGCGGCAACAGATATGAATGGAAAATTTAAAATAGAAAATGTTTCTTATGGAAGACACCAGGTACAGATTACTTACATGGGCTATACTCCACAAGTAAAAACAGTTATTGTAAACTCTGCAAAAGAAGTGGTACTCAATGTTTCCATAGAAGAGTCAGCTTTAATGATGGATGAGGTCGTGATAGAGTCAAGTAATGGGAGGGATGTAAAAAATGAAATGGCAGTGGTGAGTGCTCAGGTTTTTTCAGTTGAAGAAACCGAGAGATATGCTGGTAGTAGAGGAGATCCAGCGCGTATGGCTAGTAATTTTGCTGGTGTTTCAGGGTCTGATGATAGTAGAAATGATATTGTGATTAGGGGGAACTCTCCTCTTGGAGTTTTATATAGAGTGGAAGGAGTGGATATTCCTAACCCTAACCACTTCTCAGTATCCGGTTCAACAGGAGGTCCAACAAGTATTATTAATAATAAAATATTGGGCAATAGTGACTTTTTTACAGGGGCTTTCCCAGCTGAATTTGGAAACAGTACTTCAGGAGTATTTGATCTGAGTTTACGTGCTGGAAATAATGAAAATTATGAGTTTACGGGACAGTTAGGGCTGTTTGGGACTGAGCTTTTAGCAGAGGGGCCTATTTCAAAAGAAAAAGGCTCGTCATTTCTAATGATGTATCGTTATTCTACTTTAGTCTTTTTTGGGAAGTTAGGCTTAGATTTAGGGACGTCTGCGATCCCTTATTATCAAGATTTAAACTTTAAATTAAATTTCCCACTAAAAAAAGGAGGGAATGTATCACTTTGGTCAATGAGTGGTTTAAGTAATATTGATATTTTAATTAGTGAACAAAAAAATAGAGAAGAATTAGATACTTATGGAGAAAATGATAAAGACCAACATTTTGGTACAGGAATGGCTGTTGGAGGAATTACATTTTCTAAACCATTAAATGAGAATACTTATGTTAAGTCTACACTTGCAATGTCGAGAGAACAACAAAAATCCCATCACGAATTAGTGCATCGAGTTGTAGCTAATGAAGCAGGAGATTTTAGATTAGATTCAGTGACTAATTATATGAAGTTTACGTTTAATACGACAAAGTTTACCAGTTCTTCATTTGTAAATACTAAGGTGGGGAAGAAAGGGGTTTTAAAAGCAGGGTATAATGCCGATTTTTTTATTGCAAACCTACGAGATAGTATCTTAGATACTGCTAATTATGTATGGAATAAAAGGTGGGATGCTGACGAATCTTTTGCGTTAATTCAGCCTTATGCATCTTATAAATATAAAGCTACAGATAATTTGGTCTTTACTGCTGGATTGCATTATTCATATTTTACCTTAAATAATACGGTCTCAGGAATAGAGCCTCGAGGAGGTATGAAATGGACAATAAATGATAAAAATGCAATAAGTGCTGGAGTAGGGATACATAGTCAAATCCAACCTGTATATACTTATTACTACATTCTTCCTGGGAATCAAACCCCACACAATACAGAGATGGGAATGAACAAAAGTTTTCATTCAGTGTTAGGATACACCCGTCAATTATCAAAAAAAATAGGCCTAAAGTTAGAAACTTACTATCAGGAATTGAGTAATATTCCTGTTGAGGTTAGACCTTCAGCTTTTTCTTTAATTAATGGCGGTAGTGGGTTTTCGAGGTTATTCCCAGATACATTGACTAATAGCGGTACAGGAAGAAATTACGGTATAGAATTTACTCTTCAGAAATATTTTAGTAATAATTGGTATGCGATGTCCACAGGAGCAATATATGACTCAAAATTTAAAGGAAGCAATGGAGTAGAGTATAATACTAGTTTTAATAATAATTTTGCGATTAATATCCTTGCTGGAAAAGAGTTTGAACTGTCTAAAAATAGAACTATCGGTTTAGGAACTAAATTTACTTGGGGAGGAGGAAAAAGATATGGAAATGTAGATATTGCTAAAACAACGTTAACAGGAGATATTATTTTTGAAGATGATAAGTTTAATGAGTTTCAGTTCCAAGATTATTTACGTTTAGACTTTAAAATTAGTTTTAAGAAGAATGCAAAGAAAGTGACCCATGAGGTAGCATTTGATTTGGTAAATGTAACTAATCAACAAAATATTTTGAACTTAACTTATGCGCCATCAGCAAACGAAATAGGAAATGACGCTATTCGTGAAAATTACCAATTAGGATTTTTACCAATCTTCTACTATAGAATTGATTTCTAGTAATTAGATGAAAGTACTTTTTTATATCACACTTTGTTTGATTAGCATTCAGGCTATATTAGGACAAGATGTTGGTAAAATTGATAGCTTAAAAACTGTCATACAAAATTCGAGGAATGATTCTGTGGTAGCCAAAGCTCATGAGCAATTAGCTATTGCTTTTTACCCAACCATTTTTGATAGTGTACTATTTTATGGAGAGCAAACAATAGTGTTTGTTCAGCAAATAGGAGATAAAGACTCTACCGTTCTTAAGGTGTGTTTACAAAGCCAAGCAAATGTTTATAATGCAATGGGAAACGTTTGTTATATGTCAGGCGACGTGCTCAAAGCCTTGGAAAATTATCACAATGGACTAGAGTTAAATAAAAAGCTTTCCAATTTCCAGGCACAAGCAAGTTTAATGAGTAATCTTGCTGCTTTGTATAATAGTTTGGGAGATATAGAACGTTCGCTAGAGTATAATCATAAGAGCCTTAAAATTCGAGAACGTTTAGGTGTTCCAAAAGACATTGCGATTAGTCTAAATAATATAGGGGCGCTCTATTCTTCTCAAAAAGAATATAAAAGTGCCTATGAATTTTATCGTCGAAGTTTAAAAATACGAGATTCTTTAGGCGATCAGAAAGGAGTGTCCAGTGTATACAATAACCTTGGGATCTTAAAAAAAGAAGAAGGGAAAGAAGAAGAAGCGTTAACCTATTACTTAAAAGCTTTGGCAATTGATGAAGCCATTGAGAATAAAGATGGAATAGTTATATCATTGATCAATATTGGGAACTATTATAAAGGGCAAGAACGGCTAGATTCTGCAGTTGTCTATTATCAGAAAGGCTTGGAAATAGCCAGAACAATACAATATGTAGAAGATGAAGTGCATTGTTTGAATAGTATAGCTTCTATTTTTTTAGAACAAGGAGATTTAACAACGGCTAAAACATTTGGGGAGCAATGTTTTGAAAAGGCAAAATATTTAGGGTATCCCTCTTTATTGGAAGACGCCTCGTTATTGCTTTTTAAAATCTACGAAAAAGAGGGGGATGTAAATAATGCCCTGCCAATGCTAAAGCTCGCCATAAAAATGCAAGACAGTTCTTTTAGTGAAGAAACCCAATACTTGACGATAAAGAATCAGACCCAATATGAATATGAGAAAAAGAAAGAGGTAGATAAGGCCGTTTTTGAGCAGCAATTAGCATTAGAAAAAGAAGAGAAAGCAAAACAATTAATCCTCATTGTGGCCATTGTTATTGTATTAGCTTTAGTGGCGATGTTTTTATTTTATATCTATCGAAGATTGCAAATTACTAAAAGACAAAACGCTCTAATAGAAAAGCAGCGAGCAGCTGTTGAAGCTCAAAAGAAAGAGTTAGCAGTTGCCCATGAAAAGTTAGCGGAAACCACCAAAGAACTCCATGATTCTATTGATTATGCCGAATTAATTCAACAGGCAGTATTACCGTCTTTAAAAATAGAGGATTTGACAAAAGAGTCATTTATATATTTTAATCCCAAAGAAAAAGTATCAGGTGATTTTTATTGGATAGAGCAAAAAGATGAGTATCATGGATATGCAGTAGCCGATTGTACAGGACATGGAATTCCAGGAGCCTTTATATCTATGGTTGGTACTATTTTATTAAATGAAATTTATAATTCAAAACAAATATATGTACCTAATGAGATTTTGGATGAACTAAGCCGTCTGGTTCAATTGACTTTAACAAATAAGGAGGGACATGTCATGAAAGACGGGATGGATATCTCTTTTGCAGTGTTGGATAATAATACTAAAATGTTGTATTTCTCAGGAGCTAATAATCCCGTATGGATTGTCAGTAAAAACCCGTCCAAACGAATTAATAAAGCAACAGCAATACCTTTGTCAGACGAGGGAGGGCTCTACTTGTATGAAATTAAAGGAGATAGACAGCCAATAGGAGAGTATGGTGATCGTTCTCAACCTTTTACGTTAAACAGTGCACATTTAGAGGATGGAGATGTATTTTATTTATTCTCAGATGGTTTTGTCGATCAATTCGGGGGAGAACGTGGAAAGAAGTTTAAAGCAAAACCTTTTAGGTCATTCTTGATGTCGATTCATCAACAACCCATGAGAGAACAAGAACAAAGTCTTCATGCTCGTTTTGAAAGCTGGAGAGGTCAACAAGAGCAGATCGACGATGTCACCGTTATGGGAGTTAGGGTTTAGTCAAAAAGAGTTAACTAATTAGTGGATGAGAGTATAAGTAAATTAGAGTAGAGAATAGAGATCGAAGAATAGAGAACAAAGAATAGAGAACAAAGAATAAAGAGAATACTTAGTTGTCAATGTAGAATCATCTCATTCGCTAATTATCTCATTATTTAAGCCAGTATCTAAAAAAAAAAAACTAAATGAAGACATTCTCGTGATTAATGATTAATTTTCTGCTCGAAAACAAACTATTTAATGTTAAAATTCTTTCGGCAGTTTTACTTATCAAATCGCTTCTTCCTTTTATGGTTAGGAGTAATAGTCTTGTTTTGTTTAAGTTTTCCTTTTGCTTATTTATTTCCAGTTGCACAATTAGCTCTGGTGGGGTTATTAGCAGTGACCTTTTTAGATGTTTTTATTTTATTTTTTAATAAAGCAAAAATAAAAGCTGAGCGAACAGTAAATACCCCCTTGTCATTAGGAGATGTTAATAATGTGGAGCTTCTTATTGAAAGCAATTATACTATTCCTATTCGACTTAAGGTCATCGACGAAATACCTTATCAGTTTCAAATTAGAGATTTCGAGAAAAGCATTAGTTTAGGAGGTGGGGAATCTAAGTTATTAAGCTATACTTTGAGACCAACTAAGCGGGGAATGTATCTGTTTCAAAGTATCAATCTTTTTGTAGCGACAGTATTTGGTTTAGTACAAAGAAGAGTGCAGGTTGAAGCTAGTCAGGAAGTAGCAGTGTATCCCTCGATCTTACAAATGAAAAAATATGAGCTGCAATTATTTTCACAAACAGCTGTTTTTCAAGGAATAAAAAAGGTAAGGCGCTTAGGTAATAACAATGAGTTTGAACAAATTAAAAACTATGTTCAAGGAGATGATTTACGTACAATTAACTGGAAAGCTACTAGTCGAAGAGGAGAGTTGATGGTTAATCAATACCAAGATGAACGGGCACAACAAGTATATTGTGTGGTAGATAAAAGTCGTTCTATGCGAATGCCTTTTGAGGGACTATCATTATTAGATCATGCTATCAATGCTAGTTTAGTGTTGTCAAATATTATTCTAAAAAAAGGAGATAAGGCTGGCGTTATTACTTTTTCAGATAAATTAGGTTCCAGAGTTACAGCAGAGGGAACAGGCATACAACTGCGAAGAATTATGGAGGTGTTGTATAAACAGAAAACACGTTATTTAGAATCTAATTATGAAAGTTTGTACTATGGAACCAGAAACATTATTAAAGGAAGAAGCCTGATTCTTTTGTTTACCAACTTTGAAAGTCATTATGCTTTGGAACGTAATCTAACGTTGTTAAGGAAAATGAGTCAACAACATTTATTGGTCGTTATATTTTTCGAAAATACTGAAATTGTTGATGTAGCCAATCAACAAAGTAAAAATGTAAAAGATATATATGTGAAGACAATGGCTGGAAAGTTTGCGTTAGAAAAGAAAAAAATGATTCAAGAACTTAATCGTCATGGAATTCAGAGTATTTTAACGAAGCCGGAAGATTTAACAGTCAATACAATTAATAAATACCTAGAAATTAAATCTAGAGGAATGTTGTAATAACATTATGAGAGCTTTTGTTCACCTCGTTTTACTATAACTCGCTTTCTGTACCTTTTTTATCGTAATATATCACTATAATTCGGTAAGTCTTGATGAGGTTTTTACGTTGTTATTGTTTGGATGCCCTTTATTGTTTGTTTAGTCCCATAAAGTCCCCCATTCCATTATTGTATCATTCCATCATTACCTCCCTATTCAATCCTCCAATGCGAGTGTCCCTCGTACAATAAAAAACTGTCCGATAATATAGAGCGACATTATGATTACAGAAGCGTAGGCCAATTCTCCATAATATAAAAACTTGTCTAAAGCGATAAAAGTATCAGAAACCACAAAGAGGAAAGCTCCTATAAAAACTTGAATAAAACTGCTGTTGTTTACAGATAGGTATCTAAAAGCTGCCGTAATTCCCATAAGACCTACAGCAGAAGCGTATACGATAACAGGAATTAAGAAATCATTTAAGTTTTCAGATATGCTATAGAATAGGATTCCAATATAAAAGACAAAAAAGAGCAGAATCAATGCGATAAAACCAGAGGGTAGACGATGTTTTATACGGTCTTTATTAAATGTAACTACGTAAGCAAGTTGTGCGACTAGAAAAGAACCTAACCCCAATAAAAAGAACAGTTCATTTTGGTAAACGAACAATAAAAATGTATCGCCAAGAAAGGAAAAAATGAGCGCGGTAACAATCGCTGATTTTCGGTTGTTTTTACTGGTGTTATAGAAATACCACAACAATAAAAGGGGCATCAGTAATGGTTTAAAAACGAAAATTAAAAAGTCGTTATGGAAGATTTCTCCTGCAACTTGTAAAATGGAGGTCAAGAAAAATAATAAAAGAAAAACTTGTTTAAACATTGTTAATTTTTTGATAAGATTTCTCTAAAATAAAATACTTTCTTCAAAAAACCAGCTATTTTATTATTTTAGCGCAAGTTATCAATACAATATGGAAATAAAATCAGGAGACAACGAAGCACCACAAAACCAAGAACAACCAGAAAGTTCTGAAGCGTCAGCAGTTCAGTTAGAAGAGAATTTCTTCAAGCGTTTTCTAAGAGAAGTGAAAGAGTTTTTCGAAAGCTTGATTTCAATTAAAGAGGAAGTTAATGTAGAAATCACTGCGAGAAATATAAAACGAGGAATTGAGTTTTCTGGCTCAAGTGTTTGGATTTTAGTATGCTCAATTATAGTAGCCTCTATTGGGTTAAATGCCAATTCTGTAGCAGTAATTATTGGAGCCATGTTGATTTCTCCTTTGATGGGGCCAATTAGAGGTTTTGGATTAGCCTTAGCAACCAACGATATTAAAACATTGATCACTTCCTTGATTAATTTCGGAATTATGGTTGGTGTAAGTTTAATTGCTTCATGGGCTTATTTTTGGCTAACGCCATTAAAAGAGGTAACCTCAGAATTAGTAGCAAGAACTCAGCCACAAGTTTTAGATGTAATGGTTGCATTTTTTGGTGGGTTAGCTGGTATTATTGCTGCGGCATCAGGTAACAAAGGTTCTGCTATGACTATTATTCCAGGGGTAGCAATTGCCACAGCATTAATGCCGCCGTTATGTACAGCAGGTTATGGGTTGGCTAATCATAATTGGGAATTCTTTTTTGGTGCGTTGTACTTATTTATCTTAAATTCTGTATTTATTGGATTATCGACTATTGTTACCATTTGGATGTTACGTTTTCCATTGGTCGATTTTGTAGATAAAAAAAGAGAGAAAAGAGTCAAGTGGATTATTTTTGGTTCATTATTATTAGTGGTAATCCCAAGTATAATAGGGTTTGTGAATATTATCAATGAGTCTATTTTTAATCGAGAGACTCAGCGATATATTTCGTATTTATCGAGACATAATCCTGATGTGCACATTACACCTAAAGTCGATTTTAACGATGGAGAGCCAGAGATTACATTATGGGTTCAAGGACCTTATCTAGAAGAAAGAGAAGTTAGCCGTTGGAAGTCTTACTTACAAGATTATAATATTGGGAAAGTAGAATTAGAGATCAAACAAAACCAAAGCATGCAACAATTTGTAGATACCAATTCTATTCGTTTGCAAACCATGTATGAGTCTAAATTGTCTGATCTGAGCTCTGTAGCTGAAGAAAGAGATTTCTTAAAAAGAGAACTAATCAAGTTACAAACCTCTAAACTTAATGTATTAGAGTTGGAAAGACGATTAAAATTAGCTTATCCTGAATTGCAGCGTTTCTCTTATGGAGAAGCTTATGAAACAAATTTTAAGGGAAATATTGATACAATTTATTTATTTAATGTAAATTGGGGTAGAATTACTGATACGTTAAAAAGAGAACAAGAATCAATCGCCCTAAAAAAGATGTTACAATTAGAACTAGAATTAAAGCAATTACTAGATTCTACTAACTTGTCACAATTTAAAGTGATCGAATATTAATTAACTATGAAAAAAATAATTAGCGCTCTAGGAATTTTAGCAAGCTTAAGTTTAACTGCTCAAACAACAACTAACGATAGTATCATGCATGGAGGAGGGTATCGTACTTATAAATTGTATGCTCCAGCATCTTATGATGGTTCAACACCAGTTCCTGTTGTATTAAATTTACACGGTTTAGGAAGTAATAACAATGAGCAAATTATGTATGGGGAGTTTAGACCCATCGCTGATACCGCAAACTTTTTAATTCTTTTACCTCAAGGAACAGTAGGTTCTTTGCCAGGAAGTGGTTCTGCAACACATTGGAATGCAAACTTTGGAACATCAGTTAATGATATCGACTTTATCAGTAATTTAATAGACTCTATAGCAACAGAATATAATGTTGACGAAGATAGAGTTTACAGTACAGGAATGAGTAATGGTGGGTTTATGAGTTTAACACTTGCAGGGCAATTAAGTGATAAAATTGCTGCTGTAGCCTCAGTTACAGGATCTATGGTGCTAACGCAGACGGGCTTAAATACCGTAACTAGACCTGTACCCGTAATGCAAATTCATGGAACTTCAGATAGTACTGTGAAATATAATGGAGAAACATTTGCTTATTTGGGAATCAATAACCTAATCAACTATTGGGTAGGGCATAATAACTGTTCCTCAACACCTGTAGTAACGCCAGTACCAGATGTTAACACAACAGATGGTTGTACAGCTACAAGATACGATTATTTAAATGGAGATAGCGGAGCAGAAGTGGTACATTATAAAATTACAAATGGAGGGCATACATGGCCTGGAGCATTTTCAATACCAGGAAAAGTGACCAATCAAGATTTCCATGCAAGTACAGAAATTTGGAAGTTCTTTAGTAAATATTCAAAAGCCTCATTGGTTAGTGTCAGTGAGTTTGAAGCAGTTGATGGTTGGATGACTTTACAAAGTGAAAATCCAAGTCGTGATATTATAAAATTAGCATCCAATAATGAACAACCTTACGAAGTTACAATCTTTAATTTAGAGGGGAAACAAGTATATAGTCGTGTAAATAATATTGGAGAAACGACTATTAGTGTTAGCGATTTAGTTGATGGAATCTATGTTGTTCATGTGAATAACGCCAGTCAGAAAGCAACGCTAAAAATTGTAAAACAATAAGGGGGAATGGGAAAAAATAAGAAGAAAAGAATAGCGATCGTTTATTCTACTAATCAAGATTTTTCCTACGATTACGAAGAAGATGAAGAACAGGAAACGTTAGTTCCTGGAGAACAGTTGTTGTATGTTTCAATCGATCGTAAAAAACGAAAAGGAAAAGCTGTAACACTAGTTGAGGGCTTTGTTGGTGCCGAAGAAGATTTAAAAGACTTAGGTAAACTATTAAAGTCCAAGTGTGGAGTCGGAGGTACTGCAAAAGATGGAGAAATAATAATTCAAGGAGAGCTAAGGGATAAAGTTGCTGATTTATTATTGGCAAGCGGATATAAAGTAAAGAAAAAAGGAGGATAATTTTTAGAGTAATTCTATTGAGGGGTCCCAAAAAACAGTTGCTAAATTCTGAATTTGATGATCGATTATAGTGATTCCCTCTGCCTCTAATAATTCTTGCATGGTGTGTTTACCATTGAAGTGCTTTTTGCCTGTCAATAAGCCTTTACGATTTACAACACGATGTGCAGGAATATTTTCTTCTGGCTTGATGCTGTTCATTGCCCAGCCAACCATCCTAGCAGATCTCTCAGCACCTAAATATTTTGCGATACTTCCATAGGAACAAACTCGTCCTTTAGGAATTAATCGCGCAACAGCTTTAGCGTCTTCAAAAAAAGAACGTTTGTTTTCACTCATCGTTTAATAAATTTGCCTGATAACCTTTTGTCATTTTCAGCACTATAAAACTCATAGATATAGCCTCCCTGTGCATAATGTTCTATTGAAAGTTTTAAGAAATCTTGATTGCCATTGTAGGTTTCAATGTGTTGCCCAAGATCATTATAAATCTTAAGTTCAAAATTATAGTTAACAGGTTGGTCGTAATAGAAGTAAACCAACTCTCCGTTAGCAGGATTAGGATAGATACCGTGAGCATCTTGATCTTCCGGATGAATTTCGGGAGGAGGTGTGTGCCGAAGTAAAAATAATCCATTTTTACGGTCAGAAATTAAAATTCGTTCACTTGGGAATAAGCAATAAATTCCCCATGCACCTCTATAATCTCCATTGTCAGGACCGTCGTAAGTGTCATAATAAGCAATTCTCTCAGGTTGATCAGGTATTGAGATGTCGTAGATTTGTAAGCCATCATTATAATAAGAAAAATAGGCCAAATTATCTCGAATCATGACATTATGAGGGATGGTATTCTCATAGGTTTCAGGCTTAGTCGCCGCCAAAACTTCTATATTAGATAAATCTGAAACATCACAGACTTTAAAGCGATTGGATTGGTTTTCATCACACAAAACATAAAGGTTCCCTTGTTCATTTAACCAGCCTGAGTGAGTATACCCTTGGTCTACATAATAAGGTAAATTTCCTAACGGAATAGGCATTGTAGGATTACTAAAATCTAAGACAATTAGGCCGTCTCCAGGAACATTTAAATAAGCGGTGTCATTTCTTACGTAAATATCATGCACATAATTAATAAAGTTGTAATCATACACCTGAGTAGGTTGAGTAGGATCAGCTAGAGAAATAACTTTTAATGCATCAATGTCGGCGTGACTAGTGTTACCGCAAGAGTATAAGAGGGCAGCACTGGAATCAATAAAAATATTATGGCTTCTAACAATCAGACTATCACTATCAGAAATAATGTGTACAGAATCAGGTAAATATTGTAAGTCATAAATACGCAAAGAGCTAAGTCCCTCATCAGCAACCTCGTATAAATACCCTTGGTAATCATGGTAATCTCGATGGATAATCTCATGACTTGAATGTTTTCCCTCTTTAAAGTCGATTAATTGGAGTTGATGAGTAGGAGTAATTCTAAAAAAGTGAGTTCCAACTGTAGAGCCTATTACAGCATACTCTTCATTATTATGAACAAATCCCCAGCATTCATTAAAGACAGATTCATCATCATAAGTCGTAATTAAATCATTATCATCCCAATTGTCTAATAACATTACATTTTTAATTTGTGCCAACAGCTGAACGGATAATAAGAGCAATGTTATGATTAATGAAGACTTCATAGGTTTCAAATGAGCTTTAAAGTTAAATAAAGTTAACTACTAAAAAAAATGTGTTGTAGGAAAGGTCTCTTAAATCATTTTTTGGATTATATTCGTAGCCAAATATAATAAACGATATGTTGTATCGTTATATCCAAAATATGAGTAACCTAGTTATTATTCCTACCTATAATGAAAAAGAAAACATCAATAATATTATTGATGCTGTTTTTTCTTTGGAGGAGTTGTTTCATATATTGGTGGTAGATGATGGGTCTCCAGATGGAACAGCCCAAATCGTTAAAGACCTGCAACAGCAATATCAAGGAAAGCTGCATATTGAAGAAAGAACGGGTAAACAAGGTTTAGGAACAGCATATATTCATGGGTTTAAATGGGCACTGAATCGTGATTATGATTTTATCTTTGAGATGGATGCCGATTTTTCGCACAACCCAAAAGATTTACCTCGTTTATTAGAAGCCTGTAAAAACCAGGGATACGATATGAGTATCGGATCGAGGTATGTAAAAGGAGGTAAAGTCGAGAATTGGCCGTTTAGCCGATGGTTAATGTCATATTATGCTTCTTTCTATGTAAGAATGGTATTGTTGATTAATATCAAAGACACAACAGCAGGATTTAAGTGTTATTCACGAAAAGTTTTAGAAACATTAAACTTAGACAATGTTTGGTTTGTAGGATATGCATTTCAAATTGAAATGAAATATTCAACACTAAAAAACGGGTTTAAAATTAAAGAGGTCCCAGTTACATTTGTAGATCGAGTTTTTGGAGAATCTAAAATGAATATGGGGATTTTTAAAGAAGCTTTTTGGGGGGTACTTAAGTTGAGAAAGAAGTTTAAATAGATCTAGCTTTTTTATTGTTAGGTAGATTTTTTTGAACTTTGTAAGTAGAGAATTTTACAGCCTTTAGAGCGAGAATAGCCGTTTATACAAAAAAGCTTACCGTTAAAAAGAAAAGAGAGTAAATAAATTGATGCTTTTTTCAGACTTCGTTTTTTCGCGAAAAAAAAGATGAAAAAATTCAATTTATTAATTTTAGGTATACTTTTTATAGGCGGATTAATAGCACAAGAAAGTATAGAATGGGGGAAAACAAATGTAGCAAAGAGCAAGACTTATTATCCAGATATTATTGGAGAAAATGAAAAAAATATTTATACATTTTCCCTAGTCAATAAAGGCTATGTTGTAGAATCACATCGAAAAGGGTCTTACTTAAAAAACTATTCCACATCTATTAACCCTGAAAAGATCAAGAAAAATAAAACCCAGTTAGAAGATGTAATTTTTTTTAATAATAGGTTTGTTGTTTTTGTTAGTTATTTTGATAAAAAAGCTAAACAGTCGGTGATCTATGCCTATTATATAAATGGTAAAACGGGAAAAGCGGATAAGCATAAACAAAAAATATTTTCAATTCCTGTAGAAAAGAAAAGTAGAGATGGTTCTTTTTCTATAATGGTGTCACCTGATAAATCAAAAGTTTTGATCAGACATTATGCTTACTACAAAAAACAAAAAGCATTTAAAGAAAAAATTAAAGTTTTAGATGATAATTTAGAAGAGCTAAACGCTACAGAAGAGATTTCTTTAAAGAAAGGAGCGAGTTTTACACTTTCTAATGGAGTGTTAGATAATGACGGTTCAATCTATTTCTTAAAAAAGGAAAAAGTAGGTAAAAAAGATGATGCTTATTCGATTATCTCGTATGAAGCACGAAGAGATTTTGAAAAATGGGAAGAGAATTTATCAGTAAAAGATTTAGGGTTAGAAATAGGAGCTTTTATTAATGATATTCATTTTACAATTAATGAAAATAATGAGTTAATAGTATCGGGTTATTACGCTTTAAAAAAGCAATTAAAAGGGTGCTTTTATTTACGAATAGATAATAAATCTAAAGAAATTGAAGTAAAAAAAATCAATGAATTTGATGATAAATTTGTTGATCAGTTTAAAACTAAAAAACAAGAGAAAAAAGGGAAAGAAGCAGAAATTATGAACAGGTTTCATAATGTTGAAATTTTAACCAAAAAAGATGGGGGAATTGTTTTATTAGGAGAGCTTTATTATTATTACTATGTCTCTAGTGATCAAGGTACAAGTTATAAAGAATATTTTGGTGATATAATCGTACTGGATATGTCATCTGAAGGAGATTTAAACTGGGGAAATAGAATTCCTAAAAAGCAAGTGTTTGCTTATAGAGCTCAAGGACCATTTATTTTTGCTACTACTGGTTTTTCTTTATTTATTGTTCCTAATTGGAGAACTGTTGAGTATTTCTCTTATTTAGCAGCGATAAATGATGAGAAGATTTCTATTATTTTTAATGATAATCCGAAAAATAATTTAAGTACAGATGACCAAACAAAACTTAAAGCATTGAAAAAAGTTAAAAAGGCAACCGTTACTAAATATACAATAGACTTAAAAACAGGAGAGAAAAAAGAAGAACTATTTGCAAACGCTAAGGATTTTGATGTGTATATTAAACCACAGGTTTATTATCAAAAAGGGCAAAACGAACCAATAACTGTCTTTGGAATGAAAGGCAAAAAATATAAATACGGAACTTTTAATTTAGATTAACTTTTTCTAGAAAGGCTACTATAATTGTATAGTAGTCTTTCTTTTATTGATGGATACATGAAGCTATTTTTATTATTACTTACTGTTATAACATTCTATAGTCAGCAGTTAACTGCTCAGCATAAGGAGGTAAATTTTGAAGAAAGAAATTTATATGCAAAAGGAACCTTGCCAAATGTGTTTTCTGCAACTATAGCTGAAAAGTTAGAAACATCTATAGAAGAATTTAATCTGGTAGATTCAACACAAGATTATGATGAAAAAATAAAATTTTTATTAACCTCTAACTATCTAGATTCTGATTTGTTTTGGTCTGGTAATGTTTTGTATGGAGATGCTTTGACGAACTATATTCAGAAAGTAGGAGATAAAGTCGTTCAAGGTAGAAAAGACTTAACTAAAAAAATAGAGTTTTATGTTTATAGATCAAGTCAAATCAATGCCTTTTGTACAGGATTGGGAAATATCTTTGTGAGTACAGGTTTGCTTGCCAATATTGAAACTGAGGCCGAGTTAGCTTTTGTATTATCTCATGAAGTAGCACATTATGAATTAAAACACAGTTTATCTTCCTATTTTGAAAATGACAAGTTATTAAAAGGAAAAGGAGAGTATAAAAAACAGAAAATTGAACAAAAAATAGCTTTACTGTATAAGTTTGCTAAAGAAGATGAGTATGAGGCAGATTCTGTGGGAACTGCTGAGTTTTTAAAGTTAGGGTATAGAGGAGAGCATGTTCCAAATGTATTGGAAATGCTGTATTATGCCTACCTCCCTTTTGATGAAAAATATATTGATGAGGAGTTTTTAAATATTGGAGATATTCAAATTCCTGCAGAATATTTGTTGAAAAATGCCGATAGCATACCAGCAATGATAGAAAGAAATGACAGCTATTATACGCATCCCAACATCTTAAAACGATTAAATAGAGTAGAAGCCATTCAGTTGGAGTATGAGCAATCAAACACAGTTGATTTTTTCTTTTCAGAAGAAACGTTTTATGCTGTGAGAAAAAAAGCCAGGTATGAATTGGTTAGACAATATTTGATTGAAGCCAGGTATTCAAAAGCGCTGTATAGTTCTTTAACTTTGTTAGAAGATGATCCAAATAACCGCTTTTTAGAGTTGTCGATATCAAAAGCATTGTATGGTTTATGTAAGTATAAAAATGCCAATGAATTACATTATGTAGCTGAAGCTTATACTAGAATACAAGGTGAGAGTCAAAAGATCCATTACCTGATTAAGCATTTAACTAAAAAGCAGTTCAATGTTGTTGTTGTAAGCTTTTTAGAAAAAATGGCCTTAAAATATCCAGAAGAAACAATCTTAGAACAGTACATTGAAGATCTAATTAGAGAGTTAGTTGTTGTCAATAAAATAACTACTAAAGATTTAAAAAAGGAAAGTACTACTGCTGATAATTTTCACCTTTATGCGTTAAGAGATTTATATGAAAAAAATGGATATGAAGCTAAGTTTAATGATTACCATAAAGAACTTGAGGAGTTACAAGAAAAAGAAAATAAAAGTTACAAGGAAAAAGAGAAAGAAAAAAGATTAAAACAAATAGACCAACAAAAGAATGGGTACCAAATTAAAGCCGAAACAATGGTGGTGATGGAACCTAAAGTTTATTTGTTTGACAAGGAGGGGATCATGTTAAGTGCTATAGAAAAGCTACAGTTAGAGTATGTTGAAGAGATTAAAAAGATGTCTGAGGTCCATCACATTAAGGTCGAACATTTAGATCGGTTAAATGTCAGAGATACTAAACGTTATAATTATTTATTAATTTTAAATGATTTGTTGAGGAGCTATAACCAGAATATGGATTATAAGCTTGTTACAATAATGGATGGAAATCGGAACTATTTACAAGATGTTTACGATACAAGGTATGTTTATCAAACTTATATATACTATAATAAAAAGACGAAAAGCAATCATTTTATTTCAAGTCTTATAGATATTGAATTAGGTAAAACAGTTTATTCGAATATAGCGTTTTTCAAAGGTTACCCACATCTTAATCTTATTAGGAGGTTTATAGACGATGATTTTAGAAAGATAAAGACGTAAACTATTTTAGTTGCTCTTGCAAATACTTTGATGTCATGTCTCCATCATGTCGCCAACCAGGAGGGTAAAAGAGATACTTCTATACTAGGAGTCATCCGAGATGTGTTGATAATGAAGTTTAGATATGCACAAATCGATATAGAATTTAACCGTTGGCTAAATATAAAGTGGGGAAGTTACTTTTTCTTGTTTATTTTGATTTACTTTTGAATATGAGAAGAAACATTTTATTAGTATTTAATTTTTTCTGTCTTCTAGCAGTTTATGCACAGCCATTTAATAGGGCAATAACATTAAATGGAGTTAATGATTATATTGTAGTTCCCAATAATAGTGCTTTTTATCAGAGTAGCAATATGACAATCGAAGCGTGGATAAAGCCTTGCGAAATTAATGGGTATCGAGCTATTGTAAATCGACAATGGTGTGCAGCGAGTAGACCATCATATCATTTCTCAATAAGAAATGGCCATATCGAGTTTGTCTGGTCAAATAACGGAAATTGCAATTACTATAATAGTTATCGATCTGATTTGCCACTAGCACAAGTTAATGTATGGCAGCATGTTGCAGTTGTCCATACCTCTACTGGTATTGATTTATATTATAATGGGGCATTGGTTGTTGGGAATCTGATAAATGGGAGTTATGGTAATATTAGAAATACTTCTGAACCTCTTAGAATTGGAGTTTATAAAAATATAAGTGGTAATTATGGTGGTTTTTTTCACGGAGGAATAGATGAAGTTAGAATTTGGAATACAAATTTAAATTCAACACAAATAATGAATCGATATAATACTCCTTTGAACGGGAATGAAAATAATTTAGTAGCATATTATGCTATGGATGGAACTCAAAATGGAAGCCCAACAACAGCATTAAATAGTGGTCAAGTTCATGGAGCAGTTTTAAATGGGACAACAGTTGGTACTGTAGCAACCCCAATATATGGAAATAGCACTCCTGTTGTTGATTTAGGAAATGATACGATCATTTGTCAGGGAACAAATATAGAACTAAATTCAGGGGTTACTGGTGCTACTTATGCTTGGAATAACGGGTCACTTGGGAGTAGTATTAGTGTTGTCGATTCAGGTACGTATTGGGTTGAGGTAACAAAGGGATGTGATATTGTAAGAGATTCTATAAAGGTTGATTTCCCTGAGTCAATAGCTGTTTCTGCAGGTCCTGATACGATAATTTGTAAGGGAGATTCTGTTCAATTGAATGGAAGTACAACATCGCTTTTATACAGTTGGGGAGCCAATGTAAATGCAGGTAATTCTTTAACTCCTTGGGTAATGCCAGAGGCCAATACAATCTTTACACTTCAAGCTGACGATAGTTTAGGATGTCCCAATACTAGTTCTGTATTAATAACTGTAAGAGATTTGCCTGGTATATCTGTAGGTGAAGACACAACGTTGTGTGTAGGAGAATCAATAGAACTTCAAGCTTTAGGAGGAACAGCGTATGCATGGAGTGCTAATCCAACATTATCTGATCCTTCTATTTCAAATCCAGTAGCAACTCCAATAGTAAATGAAACTTATATTGTGGAAGGTAGTGATGCATATGGATGTGTCAATTTTGATACAGTGGTTATAAATACACAAGCTTTGCCATTAGTTGAAGCAAGCCTTGATACAACAATATGTTATGGAGACTCTATACAAATTTCAGCTACTGGAGGAGAGCAGTATAGTTGGGGAGTTATTGGGGGAACATTAGCATTATCTGGATCAAATATTTGGGTAACTCCTTCTGAATCTTCTGTTTATACTGTTGTTGGTGAAGATCTAATTGGGTGTCAAGGGATAGATTCTGTAATAGTTGACGTTATCCCGCTTCCAAATGTTGTTGCTAACCCATCAAGCATTGTCAATATTTGTCTGGGGGATTCCGTTCAGTTAAATGCTATGGGAGCAATTGATTATATCTGGGATGCGTCGCCTTTTATGGATGTTACGACGACACATTCACCTTGGGTTTTTCCTGATACTTCAGTTTATTTTACGGTTAGTGGAACTTCAGTTGAAGGATGTGTAGGTAGAGACTCTGTATTGGTAAATGTTTATAATTATATTTTTCAAATTCCAGAAGATACTGTTATGTGTAAAGGAGATGTTCTTAGTTTAACGATAACAGGAGGGGATAGTTCTGCTATTTATTCTTGGTCTCCGACATCATCTATTACAGGTGATTATGGGAGTATGATTCAAGTAAGCCCTGATTCCTCTACACAGTTCACTGTTTCAATTCAAGGAAATAATGGTTGTGAAATAGAAGAAAATATTTTTGTAACTGTCAATGAAATACCTGAACCTTATTTTGTATATGAATTAGCTTATAGTTGTAATGGAGTTAGAGTGGATTTTACCCAATATACTTCGGATGATTACCAATATAAATGGACTTTTAGTGATGGTAAAGAATCTTTCGAACCACACCCATTCAATGTTTTTAACTATGATAGAGCGTTTAATGCAACGATAACAATTTGGGATAGTATAGGGTGTTCTTCAAGTTATACTTCAAGTCAAGAAATAGTACTTTTTGATGAGTTGTTGTATAACGTCCCTAATGTCTTTACCCCCAATAATGATGGAATAAATGATGTGTTTTATATTGAGTTAAATGAGGGGATTGTAGAATGTGTATCGTTTAATATATATAATCGTTGGGGACAACTTTTATATGAAGCCTATGGAAGTGATGTAGTTTGGGATGGAAAAGTATTAAATGGAGCTCCTGCATCTGAAGGAACTTATTACTATAGTTTATCCATACAAGATAAACTATATAAAGGAACAATCAATTTAATGCGCTAATCCTTTTCAAGTTGCTCTTGTAAATACTTTGATGTCATGAGTTCTCCATCATGTCGCCAACCAGGAGGGTAAAAGATATACTTCAATTTGTTTTTTATACTAGGAGTGGATTGGACGTCAGTCCAGATGTTTTTGAGCTCATGTGTAGCTATTTCAAAAGGGTTGTAGGTATCAATATTAGAGGTAATACCATAAATAGGATGATCTTGACGATCTTCTTTTTCAAAAGTCCCAAATAACCGGTCCCAAATAATTAATATTCCAGCATGATTTTTATCTAAATATTTAACTTGAGTGGCATGATGTACTCGGTGATGAGAAGGTGTGTTGAATACCAGTTCTAAGAAACCTAGTTTTTTAACAGTCTCGGTATGTTGAAAAAATTGATAAACTAAGCTGATAGAATGCATGACTAATATCGATAGCGGAGAGAATCCAATTAATGGTAGCCAAGCCCAAAAGAAAAACTTATAAAAAGGTTCACCCCAACTTTGCCTTAAAGCAGTAGTAAAGTTAAAATGTTGAGAAGAGTGATGGTGTATATGGGCAGCCCATAGAATACGAACTTGATGACTCAACCTATGATGCCAATAAAAAGAAAAGTCATCAGCAAAAAATAGTAAAATCCACATGTACCAATGCATCTCAAAATCAAATAATCTGAATTGGTAGATAAAAGTGAAAAGAATAAAAAATAACGTTTTAGTCAGAATACCAATAAAAACAGATCCAACCCCCATTGACAGACTAGCAAATGAATCTTTTGTTGTATAAAGATTTAAATGTTGTCGAGCATTTAAAAAGAGTTCTAAACCAATAAATAAAAGGTAAAAAGGTACAGCGTAAATACTGGGGTCACCTTTGGCTGCTGCGTTGTAAGCTTCTATAAAGGTCATACTATGGTTTGATTGATTGGATAATTTTAAAAGGATTCATGGAGTTAAAGTGAATGACAAAAGTCATACGTTGCCAAAAAGTGATACCGTTATAATCGAATTCTTTTTGAATGTTTTCTGAAAACAATAACGGCATATAAAGCTCAATAAAATTTTTCTTAATAGGAATGTATAGGCCTACATCAAAATTACTACCAATCTTGTTTGTAATAATTCCTTGATTATTTTCTTTATAAGGGTAATAACCAATATCAGCAAAAATTCCAATAGGGAGTTTAGGTAAGTCTAGTTTCGTATTTAGTGCAAGTATCCAGTTGTTACTACTTCCTGTGTTTGTAAAAGTTTTAAAACCTCCATGTGAATTGCCTAATTGCTGAGCTAAGAAATTAGGATAATTACTTGTTCTCCCCAGAAAAGTATTGTTAAACATGTAGTCATATAAACCTGTTTGACCACTCATACGCCAATTATATCTAGAATTAGTGTTTGCATATAATGACTTTCCTGCAAAAAGACGAAATGAAATCCCATCTCTTTTTAAGTTGTAATTAATTCTCATTTTTCCAGTTAAACTTATGGTATTTACAACCTCATTATTACTATTGTCTCCATAAGTATAATCAACTTTTAATGAAGCAGGTTTTAGTGTTTGTTTATTTTGAATCTGGTAGCTGAAATCAAAATAGTTGGAAGAAACTCCTGTGCTATCACTATAGCACTTTTCTCTAATATTGTGGAATGAAAGGGCAAAAGATTGTTTAGGTGCTGTCCTCAATTTTTTATTATAGAGTTCAGCATTTAAGTTGACAGAATGCTTATACCAAGCAATATTGTTTTCTGAAATCTGTTCAGCATAAGAGAATGATTTAGCCTCGTATCCTAAACTTACTTTTCTAAATATAGGCGTAGGGTACCAGTTGTAGTAGATAGATCCAAGTCCAGTTATTGCTTTGTTTTGAAAAGAGTACATAGGTATTGCTAGCCACTCAAGCTTTTTCTCAGGAAAAGTAGTGTTATAAAATGCTAAACCTAGCATTCCTCGGTCAGTTTCATTCCATCCAACTAATGGTAAAAAGTTGATGGTATAATAATCTCTATTTTCTATTTCTCCTAACAGTTTAAGTTTAATTGGTCTAGATTTTTTTAGTATTCCACTGGTTTTAATAACATCATTTGTACGGTCAATCTCAGGAATGTCTTTATCATAGTCTAGCACAAGTTTGTATGCTGTTTGGGGTAAAGAGAAGTTTTGTTTTCCATAAAAACCATCCGACCATTGTTTGAAAAGAATACTATCATTTTTATCTAGTCCATAAATAGATATTGGAGCAGCAATATCGCTGTTGTTTTTGACAGTTAAAGTGTTTGAACTCTTTTGATAAGCGCTCATTTTATAGTCAATCTTTTTAGTGGTTTGAATATAATCTTGAAAGAACCAACTCAAGTCTTTTTTGGAAACACTTTCAAAAACTGCTTTAACATCTTTAGGTTGCGGATGTTTAAATTTCCATTCATCAAAGTAGGTGTGCATGCACTGATTAAATAAGGAATCGCCTAAATAAGCTAATAAGTAATCAAATCCAATCGCCGTTTTGGAATAGATAATAGTACCATAATTGGTAGGAGTAAATAACGAAGCTGGTGATTCAATAGGTTGGTCATAGTTCCTTCTTGCTGCATATAAATAGGATAAATCGTGTAATCCCCTTGCTTGGTACTGATCTAGCCCGATTTTTTTAGCAACATTCTTATTGACTAATCCAATCCCAGAATTAGGGTGTAGGGTTTCAGTAGTTCTGTTCTCAGTATAGGAGTTCATTCCTTCATCCATCCATGCATGTTTACGCTCATTAGACCCCAGTATTCCATAAAACCAATTGTGTCCAACTTCATGGATAATCACTTGTTCAAGAGCACTAGGAGTATAAGATGTTCCAATAACAGTTACATTAGGATATTCCATACCAGCCCCAGCTGTCAGCGCCCCATCAATAGCAGTAACCTGATTATAGGGATAATCTCCAGTCCATAATGAATAGTAATAAATGGAGCTATCTAAATAAGCAATAGCATCTTTCCATAAATGTGATTCGCTATTGGTAAACATAGCCCAAGTAGTGACTTTTCTTTTGGAATGAGGTAAGGTCACTTCTCCTTTTAAAACATGCCATCTTTTATCAACAAAAAAAGCAAAATCATGAACATTATCTTGATGATAATGAAGTGTTTTTAATTTTTTAGAGCTTTTGGGAGTGCTCATATCTGTATAGGCTTTATAGCCACCACTTTCAATTAATAATTGAGTTTTTTTGACTTTTTTATCTAACCATTCTAGCTCTTTTTCTCCATTGACTAAATCACCAGTGGCTCCCACAACATAATTTTCTGGAAGCGTAATCTTTACATCATAACTCCCGTACTCTGAGTAAAATTCACCTTGGCTAAGGTAGGGCATTACATTCCAACCATTCTCATCATAAACAGCTGGTTTAGGAAACCATTGAGTTAATTGATATGCTTGTCCCAAATGTCCAAGTCTAGAAATATTACCATAAGGAATTTTAACCCTGAAAGGAGTAGTAATGGTCACACTCTTATTAGGAGGTAGAGGTTTATTTAAATAAACTTTTACATAATCAATGTTGTCATCATACACTAACTTTAAACGCTGGTTGTTAATTTTAAAATCCAATGAATCGATATGACCTCTATTTTGATCAGGAGAAAAGTGGAACGTTAAATCTCCTGCTTGGTTTAATTGTTCAGCAAGAGCTGTAGCGTTATTTTTATAGGCGTTAGGCCATAAGTGAAAATAAATAAAAGAAAGCGTGTCTCTAGAGTTATTGATGTATTCAATTTTTTCAAAAGCGTTTAATTCATGTAAGGAATCATTTAAGGTAACGTCTATGGTTGTGTTCACCTCTTGCTGAAAATACTGTGAAAATGAAATAATTTGAGTAAATACCAATAAGGTTAGAGCTAAATGTTTCATAGGAGCTAATTTTCTTAAAACAAATATAATTGAAAAGTTTTTAAATTATAAATGTTATAATAGTATAGTATATCGTGTTTTTTTAACGAAAGTTAAGTTAAATAGGTGTTAAAGTTCGTTTTATGGTGGTTTATTGTTGATTTATTGTTAGATTTGTCTGGCAAGAATACCCTAAAGAGTTTAAAGTATGGAAACTAGAACATTGCGTTTTGGAACTATTAAAATAATTTCGAAGAACCTCATTCATTTCTGTTACAATAAAGGAATAGAAGTAGGGGTAAATGAAATGCAGGAAATTATCCAAATTCTAGTGGATTATGTAGCTGAGAATGGGAAGATAAAATTGGTTTTGGAAATACCTCCAACAACAATGACCAATTTAGAGGCAATGACTTATTTAAATGAGAATAAATACAAAAATGAAAATACGATAGCAGTTGCTTTAGTAACAAAAGCAATAGCGCAACGTTTAAATTCAAAGTTTTATCATACCAAGGTTGAAGTTGGTGTTCCCACAGAGTTTTTTAAATCGGTAGAAGAAGCTTTAACTTGGCTTTCACAAGTTTAAGTAGTTAAAAAGAGGGAAGCTTGTAGCTTATTTTTCTGAATTTATTTTTTATTTTTGAGGTAAATGAAGTTTGATTTTACCTTACAGCAGTTAATCGCATATTATCGGGAGTGTTATGAGTTAGATAATAAACAGCTTGAAGTTTTTGATTTTTATTCTAAACAAATTACTAACCGATTAATTCTATCTTCTTCTAAAATTTTATTGGATAAAGAAGTTGTTCAGAAAGTTAATTTCGATTGGGGGAATGCGGTTTCGAAAAAACTCAGGGTTTATGAAAAAGAGTTGGACTTGTACGCCTGTTCTTACTTTCTAAAAGCAAAAGTTAAGGTCTTAGGAAGAAATAAAGTAGCCAGTATACCTGTTTTTTTGACTCCATTATCATTAAAGTTTGAAGCACCAAATTATAGTGTTTCACAAACAATCAAGCAAACAATTGTTAATCCTACTGCGCTAAAAGTAATTCAAGAATTACATCCTGAATTAGTCGAGGAAACTATAGATCGTCAACTCCAATCCATTTGGAAAATTGCAGATGCTAAAAAGAGATTAAGGGTGTTACAAGAGAAGTTCAAAGGTATAGACTATTCTTTTTTTCAAGATTCAAGCCGTTTCTTCTCAGAGAAAAAATTAAAAGGAGCAATAAAAACAGAGGGGCTTAATTTATTATTACCAGCAATAGGTTTAGCACTACTAAAAAAGCCAACAGCTAGTAGGGGAGTATTGGCAGAATTAAAAGACATCGCCTTAGAGAATAAGTTTTATCCACAATTGATTGAAAGCTTATTTTTAGGAACGAACTACAACATAACAGCAGAGTCGAAAGAAACGATTCATGTGCCAGTTAACTTGAGTATTCCTCAGCAAAATATTATTAAGTCTGCCTATCAGAATAATATCACACTTGCAGTTGGGCCTCCAGGAACAGGGAAGTCATTTACGATAGCAAGCATAGCTGTTGATGCAATAGCGAATGGAAAATCGGTGTTAATAGCCTCAAAAAACGATCAAGCTCTTAAAGTCATTGCCGAAAAACTGGAAAAGGACTTCTTTGCTAAAGAGAATATCATTTCTGGTGGGGAGAAATATTTTGTAAGAAAACTGTTGAATAAGTTTAAAGATATCTTGAATGGCGTAGCTGATGATAGTTATTATGATTCTTTAAGAAAGGAGGTTAAAGCACAACACAAGTCATTAAGAAAAATCAATGCTGCAATACATAGGTTAGAAGAGAAGATAAAGGAAAAGTCTAATGATGAATTGGAAGTAACAGAGCTACTATTATCGGAAGATAACTGGTCAAAAAAGATCAAATTGTTTTTTAAAAGTAGAACAATCAAAAACCTTGAAGAGTTAGAAAGAGATATCAGTACCTTAGCTCATCAAATAGAGTTAAGAAAAGAATGGATGAAACATTTGTTGCTTTGTATTGCTAACTTAAGAGTTGCGGAAGCGATAAGAGATACTCAGACCAGAGAAGTTTTCAAAAAAATGGTTAAAGTAATTGAGTCGGATTCAGGTTTAGAAAAGGAGTCATTATTTTATTCTTTAGATTTTAAAAAGGTCTTAAAAGCTTTTCCTATTTGGTTGGTCAACTTAAAAGAGCTTAATCAATACTTGCCACTTCAGGATGGAATTTTTGATTTAGTGGTTATGGATGAAGCGACGCAATGTGATATTGCCAGTTCCATTCCATTGTTGTTTCGAGGAAAAAGAGCAGTTATTGTAGGAGATCCTAAACAGTTGCGACACGTTTCTTTTCTTGCATACGACACTCAACAAGAGTTAGCAATAAAATACGGTGTAGAAAAGTTTAATTCGAAATTATTAGATTACCGAAACGCTAGTATTTTAGATGTAGTAATGGAAACAATTACAGCTCAAAATCAGGTTCATTACCTCGATGAACATTATCGAAGTATGCCAGATATAGTCGAGTTTAGTAATGAGGAGTTTTATAATAACTCGTTAAACATTATGACTTTCAAATCAAAAAATGATTTAGAAGAAAATATCGAAATTCAGTATTGTAGTGGAGAGCGAAAAAATAACGGAGTTAATCAGGGAGAAATAGATGCTATTTTTAACAAAATAAAACATAACCTTTCTCTAAAAGAAGAACGTTATAGTGTGGGAATTATCTCTCCATTTGCCAATCAAGTCAAAGCAATACAAAAGCAAGTTAGTACAGCCTTTAAGGTAGAAGAATTGAACAAAATAGATTTGTTAGTTGGAACGCCCTATCATTTCCAAGGAGAAGAAAGAGATGAAGTACATCTATCATTTACTGTAGATGAGTATACAGCAGGCAATGTTTATACTTATTTAAATAAGGAAGATGTTTTTAATGTAGCGATAACTCGTGCAAGAAAACGGCAATATATTTACCTTTCAATCGATACCATACCCCATGATTCTTATCATTTATTGCATCGGTATATTCGTTCAATTAAAAACGAAGAATTAGCTAATTTCAAGACCACCAATACATTGGATTATTTCTTGAATGAAGTCAAAGATTGGTTAAAGGAATTGGAAGTAACTGTATTTGTCGCTAGAGAGCTTGCTGGGGTAACGATCGATCTTCTGGTAGAAAGGGGGGATCAGTTATACGCCATAGATTTAGTAGGTTATCCAGGAGTCTATCAAGCAACATTTCCTATTGAAAAATACAAAACCTTATACCGAATGGGGGTAGAAGTAGTTGTTGTACCTTTTAGTTTTTGGTATCGTAAAAATGAAGCATGTAAAACATTTTTGATAGACAAATTCAAGTTGAACAGATAAAGCTTGTTATTTAGAATGATTAAAAATACCGTTTTTGTGGTATTGTAGAGTTTCTTTTCGAGAACTACTTTTGCCGTCAATTTAAAATCAATCTAAATAACAATTATGAATACAAAAACATTAACATTACTAGCAATAAGTTCGGCTGTAGCGTTTGGAAGTTGTAAGAAAAAAGGATGTACGGATGAAACCGCAACTAACTATAGTGAAGAAGCAAAGAAAGATGATGGTTCATGTGAATACTCAATTTTAGTTCAGAATAAAGAATTAATTAGTCAAGTTAAAGCGAATTATGCAAATATTGTTTATCAATCCTATTTGGATGCTTACAATAAAGCGGGAGATTTAAAAACAGCAATTATTGCATTTGTAGATAACCCATCTCAAAATGGTTTAGATAATGCGAAGCAAGCATGGTTAGATGCACGAGAACCTTATGGACAAACAGAAGTTTATCGTTTTGCTAATGGACCTATTGATGCTGAAGATGGTCCAGAGGGATTATTAAATGCTTGGCCATTAGATGAGGGATATGTTGATTATATTGCAGGAAACGCAACGTCTGGAATTATTAATGATGTAGCAGGATATCCAACATTAAGCGCAAGTGTTTTAGAAGCTGCAAATGAGGCTGGAGCTGCAGAAAATGTATCAATAGGATACCATGCTATTGAATTTTTATTGTGGGGACAGGATGATGCCAATACAGCATTGCAAACTGCAGGTCAAAGACCTTATACTGATTATGTTACTGGAGGTGCAGGTACAGCTTCTAATCAAGATAGAAGAGGACAATATTTAAAAATTTGTGCAACTTTATTAGTCGATCATTTAGAATTAATGGTAAATGATTGGAACCCAAATGGAGGAAGTAATTATTACTCAACTTTTATGGGATTATCAGATGCTAAAGTTGTGACCAACATTATTACAGGTATGGCAACTTTAAGTAAGTCAGAATTAGCAGGAGAAAGAGTTTTTGTTGCTTTACAAAATCAAAATCAAGAAGATGAGCATTCTTGTTTTGCCGATAATACTCACCGAGATATTATTACCAATGCTGATGGAATTAGAAACGTTTATACAGGTAGCTATACTAAAGTTGATGGTTCTGTTGTTTCTGGAAAAGGAATAAAAGATTTAATTACAGCAGTTAATACTTCAATTGCAGGAGAATTAAATACTTTATTTTCAGATGTCAATAGTGCAGTGAATGCTATTCCCGTTCCTTTTGATCATGGTTTAACTCAGGAAAGTGTAGGTGGAACTGGGCCAATTATGACAAGTGTCACAAAATTACAAGCACAAGGAGATAAACTTGTTGAAGCAGGAGCTGCAATTGGTATTTCAATTAGTACTGCATTACCTGAATAGAAGACGCTATATAACGCTGGTTTTTATAAAGTAAACAAAAGAGGTTTAATAAAAAACCTCTTTTGTTGTTTGAATAAAAAAACGACATCATGGATCATCAAAAAAAGATAGAACTAACATCAATCAATATCTTAGAGTTGGAAAAGCAACTAAGCTGTCCATCGGGAGAAAGCGGTGTTGCAGTCTCTAAGGTTATGAACGAGACCAATTTTAATATGTCACTTGATTCTATAAAACAATTAGAATTAGGTCACGATGACTTTATTCTAGAAATAGGTCATGGAAATTGTGGACATTTGCCTAAAGTGTTTGAGTTGGGAGGGAATAACATCTCTTATTTTGGGATAGAAATTTCTGAAACAATGAAATTAGAAGCTGAAAAGCTTAATCGAATAAGTAGAGCAAATCAAAGGGCATCTTTTTATCTTTATGATGGGAATAGAATACCTTTTTCTGAAGACTCATTTGATAAAGTGATGACCGTAAATACAATATACTTTTGGAAAAAACCAATTGATTTTTTATTAGAAATAGGAAGAGTAGTGCGACCTAATGGAATTTTTGCTTTGACTTTTGTAGAAGAACAATCAATGAAGAGCTTGCCATTTGTTAGGGAACGCTTTAATCTATTTAGTAAAAGTAAATTAAGATTGCTTATTAGTAAAACTGAATGGAAGTTGATAACGTTTGTTGATCAATATGAGAGGGTGAAAAGTAAAACAGGAGAGTGGGTCGATAGACATTTTATTGTGGCAAAATTAAGCAATCAAAAAAAGGAGTTGGAGTCATGAAATATGTGTATTTAGTTGTAGTAATTTTTCTTTTTTCTTGTAAGAAAGATCAGGCTAAAGATCCAAATATTGCTGATTACGAACCTGGAGAAGAGCTCCCGGGAGGTGATCAAACCGGAGGAAACCATTCAGAAAACGCTTTTAGTTTTGCAATACCAGGTTTATTCGGAGGAGATGAATTAAATTTTTTTGTTGGAGATTCATTTTTTAATCAAAATTGGGTTTCTGCTCCTGCTTCAACAACTGCTAGAGATGGTCTAGGACCAACTTTTAATTCAAGGTCTTGTTCTGGATGTCACCCAAAAGATGGTAGAGGTCGGCCACCAGAATACCAAGGAGAAAAATCTGTAGGTTTACTATTGAGGTTGAGTAAATCTGGTATTGGAAATCATGGTGAGCCTTTAGGTACGGATAACTACGGGACACAGTTAAATGATATTGGTATATACGGAATTAGTGAGGAGGGAGAAATCCAGATAATTTATAATGAAATACAAGGAAACTATGACGATGGAGAGGCTTATTCTTTGAGAGCTCCTACCTATTCGATTGTTAATACAAATTATGGCCCACTTCCAGCTGACTTAATGATCTCACCAAGAGTGGGGCAACAAATGATCGGGCTAGGGTTATTGGAAGCTATTACAGATCACGATCTTTTAAGTCATGTTGATGAAGAAGACTCAGATCAAGATGGAATTTCAGGTAAAGTAAATTATGTGTGGAATGTAGAAACTAATACAACAACATTAGGCCGTTTTGGGTGGAAAGCTAATGAACCAACGCTAAAACAACAAACTGCAGGAGCATTTTTAGGTGATATAGGAATAACCACTTCTCTTTTTCCTTTTAACAATTGTCCGAGTACTCAGGTCGATTGTGGACAACAACCGAATGGAGGAACGCCTGAATTGGAAGATGAAGATTTAGATTTTACGACTTTGTATGTCAGTACATTGGCTGTTCCAAGTCGATTAAGAGCTAAAGAAGAAAAAGTGTTAAGAGGTAAAAAGATCTTTAATGAAATAGGTTGTGTTAAATGCCATGTAGCAAGTTATCGGACAGGTAATCATCCAACATTTACGGCTTTATCACATCAAAAAATATGGCCATATACAGATTTGCTTTTACATGATATGGGAGAAGGTTTAGCCGATAATCGTCCAGATTTTTTAGCTGACGGAAACGAATGGCGTACACCTCCATTATGGGGAATTGGATTATTTCAAACAGTCAATAAACACACGTATTATTTGCATGACGGACGAGCAAGAAATCTTTCCGAAGCAATCTTATGGCATGGAGGAGAAGGAGAACAAGCCAAAAACAAGTTTAAAGCACTCAATAAAGAGGAACGAACATATTTATTAGAATTTTTAAATTCATTATAACAATGACTAAATACAATATATTGTTGATAACAATCTTACTTGTCTTTGCGACATGTAAAAGAAAAGAAACAATCAAAGAAAATACATTTGATAAAGAGATGATGTTGAGAGGAATAGCCGATAATTATATTCTTCAACGTATAAAAGCCTTTGATCAGGTTGCTGTTGAATTGGAAGAGGCTGTTGCCCTTTTTGTAGATTCTGTTACACTCAATCATTTAGAGGTTGTAAAACATCAATGGAAAGTAACCAATAGAATTTATAAAGAATGTAGAATTTACAATATTGGAGCCATTAAGGAAACGTATGCGCACCTACGTATAGAGACTCGCCCCGCAAATTCAAGTTTTATAGAAAATAATATTGCCGATTCCTTGGCTGTAATTGATGATACTTATTTTGAAACAATTGGTTTCTCTTCAAAAGGATTGGGAGGAATTGAATATTTACTTTTCCATGATACCCCCCAAAATGTAATGAATGAGTTTCAGGAGGAACGAAGAAAAGCGTATTTAAAAGGGGCGGTAGATGATGTCACCAAAAACATGTCCATGATCTCCAATACCTGGAGAGATAGCTATTATCAACAGTTTTGTACAGCGGTTACTCCAGGTTTAGAATCTTCAGTTAATCTTATCGTCAATAAACTGGTTGAGGTTACTGAAAAGATTTATCAAGAAAAATTAGGAAAACCTCTGGGTAAAAAAGATGGAATTGTTGATGCTAATAGAACTGAAGCCCCTTTAAGCAGACAATCTGTCCACTTTATTCAACACGAATTAACAGCTATTGAACATACCTTTAAAAATGGGCTATACGATTATTTAGATGCAATGAAGTTGACCAAAAATAACGAGAAACTATCTAAGGTGATTCAATTACAAATTCAAAAAATTCAAACAACGATAGGGAAAATAGACAGTATTGAAGAAGATATCAGCAATCAAACAGGTAAATCAGAGGTGCTATATGATGAATTCAAAACGTTGTTAGTTTTATTAAAAGTAGATGTGATTAGTGGCTTGAATATTATCTTTATGATTAATGATAATGATGGAGATTAAGCCTTTCAATTCTTAAGAAAAGCCTTTTTGTCATGTTTTTTGTTTTGGTATGAATTATGAATAGCTAAAAATCCATAAAAAGTACATAAATAACCGACAAATCCTTTACTTTTGTCAGTTCAAAATAAAAATAAGCAATGATAAGCGGATTATTAAAAAAGATATTTGGGGACAAATCCCAAAAAGATATAAAAGCTTTACAACCTTATGTTGATCAAATTAATGAAGTATTTCAACAATTAAAAGGGATTTCTGATGATGAACTAAGAGCAAAAACCATCGCGTTTAAAACCAAAATTTCAGAATATACAGCACAGACCCAAACTCAGATAAAGGAGTTAAAAGAACAAGCAAAAAGCCATACAATTTCGATTCACGATAAAGAGGGACTTTTCAATAAGATAGAAGAGTTAGAGAAAGAAGATGATGAATTGTTAGAAGAAGTGCTGTTGGAAATTTTACCTGAAGCATTTGCAGTTGTAAAAGAAACATCTAGACGTTTAGCAGAGAATAAAAAGTTAGTTGTTACGGCTAACGAAAACGATAAGAAGATAGCTGCCAACAACGACTATGTAGAAATTGAGGGAGATAAAGCGATTTGGCATAATGAATGGGATGCTGCTGGAACCCAGGTTGTTTGGAATATGGTACACTATGATGTCCAGTTAATGGGAGGTAGTGCGTTACACCAAGGTAAAATTGCAGAGATGCAAACTGGAGAAGGGAAAACATTGGTTTCTACTTTACCCGTTTATTTAAATGCATTAGCAGGTAAAGGTGTCCACGTTGTTACGGTAAATGATTACTTAGCACGTCGTGATGCACAATGGATGGGGCCTTTATATGAGTTTCATGGAATGCGCGTTGATTGTATTGATAATCATCAACCACACTCTGAAGGAAGAATAAATGCCTATAAAGCAGATATTACGTTTGGAACCAACAATGAGTTTGGATTCGACTATTTAAGAGATAACATGGTGAGCTCACCAGAAGAAATCGTTCAACAAAAGCATCATTTTGCAATTATCGATGAGGTCGATTCTGTATTAGTTGATGATGCCAGAACACCTTTAATTATTTCTGGACCAACAGCAAGAGGTGGACAACAAGAGTTTGTTGAGTTAAAACCACAAATTGAACGTTTAGTTACTGCACAACGTAAATTAATAACATCATTATTAAGTGAAGCAAAAACGAAGTTGACGAAAGCTGAAAAATCTCAAGATAAAAAAGAGATTAAAGCATTGCAGGAAGAAGGTGGATTAGCATTATTACGTTCGTATAGAGGATTGCCTAAAAATAAACCTTTAATTAAGTATTTAAGTGAGCCTGGTATCAAAGTTCAGTTGCAAAAAGTAGAAAACTTCTACATGCAAGATAATAACAAAGAAATGCCAAAAGCAGATGAGGTATTATACTTTGTAATTGATGAAAAAAGTAATACAATTGATCTGACTGAAAAAGGGATCGATTTAATTTCAGGAAAAGATAACCCTAATTTTTATGTACTACCTGATATCGGAGAGCAAACGGTTGAAATCGAAAACTCTGAAAAATCTGATGAAGAAAAATTAGCCGCTAAAGATGCTATGATGAGAGACTACACTGTAAAAGCAGAGCGTATTCACTCGATGAATCAGTTGTTAAAGGCTTATACACTTTTCGAAAAAGAGGTAGAATATATTGTTCAAGAAAACAAGGTGAAATTAGTCGATGAGCAAACAGGTCGTGTAATGGACGGTCGTCGTTATTCTGATGGATTACACCAAGCGATTGAAGCTAAAGAAAATGTAAAAGTTGAAGCAGCATCACAAACCTATGCTACTATTACATTACAGAATTTCTTCAGAATGTACCACAAATTAGCGGGGATGACTGGTACAGCCGAAACTGAAGCATCTGAGTTATGGGATATTTATAAATTAGATGTTGTAGTTGTACCTACCAATAAGCCAATTGCAAGAAAAGATAAAGAAGATTTAGTTTATAAAACCGCTCGTGAAAAATACAATGGAATTATAGCAGAAGTTGAACGTCTAAGAAATTCAGGGAGACCAGTTTTAGTTGGTACTACTACAGTAGAAATTTCTGAATTATTAAGTAAGATGTTGAACATGCGTAAGATTCCACATCAAGTATTGAATGCAAAATTACACCAAAGTGAAGCTGAAGTAGTTGCTAAAGCAGGGCAACCAGGTACTGTAACTATTGCCACCAATATGGCAGGTCGTGGTACAGATATTAAGCTAGGAGAGGGAGTAAAAGAAGCAGGTGGTTTAGCAATTATTGGTACAGAACGTCACGATTCACGTCGTGTTGATAGACAGTTAAGAGGTCGTGCTGGTCGTCAGGGAGATCCAGGTTCTTCTCAGTTCTTTGTTTCTTTGGAGGATAACCTAATGCGTATGTTTGGTTCTGAAAGAATAGCCAAAATGATGGATAGAATGGGGCATAAAGAAGGGGAAGTTATTCAAGCTGGAATGATTACTAAATCTATCGAAAGAGCGCAAAAGAAAGTAGAAGAGAATAACTTTGGAATTCGTAAGCGTTTATTGGAGTTTGATGATGTTATGAACGCGCAAAGAACTGCCATTTATTCTAGAAGAAAAAATGCTTTATTTGGAGATAAATTAGACTTAGATTTAGATAACATCTTTGATGAATTAGCAGAGCAATTAGTTAAAGAATACAAAAAGTCGAATGATTTTGAAGCGTTTAACTTGGGCGTGATTACTACTTTTGGAATGGAAGTGCCTGTAGAAGAAAACGAAGCAATGTCAATGGATTTTAACGCATTAACAGATGCTGTTTACCACAAAGCTGTTGAAACATATCAAAGAAAAGTAAAAACTAACCTTGCGAAGATTGAGCCAGTAGTTAAAAAAGTGTTTGAAGAGCAAGGGGAGAACTTTGAAACAATTCAAGTGCCGTTTACTGATGGTAAGAAGATGATTAACTTAACAACGGCATTGAAAGAAGCAAATGATACAGATGGAGTAAGTGTTGTTAAAACATTAGAAAAACGTATCACTTTAGCATTGATAGATGATGAGTGGAAAGAGCATTTAAGAGAAATGGATGACTTAAAACAATCTGTTTATCATGCTCAATACGAGCAAAAAGATCCATTGTTGATCTATAAATTAGAGGGATATGATTTGTTTATAAACATGATGAATGGATTGAATAAAGAGATCGTTTCTTTCTTAATCAAAGCAGAAATTCCAGTACAAGGAAATGCTCCTGTACAAACGCCTAAAGCAAATTTACAACCAGCTCCGACCCCTGATTTAAGTCAAGTTAGAACTAACAAAGAAGATGTTGGTGAAGCTACTGAGCAAAATAGACAAGCTGCTCAAAATAGTGGAGGGCAAAGACCAAAACCACAACCAGTTGTTTCAACAAAGAAATATGGTCGAAATGACCGTGTTAAAGTCTTAAATTTAAGAAGTGGAGAAACACAAGAGATGAAGTTTAAACAAGCAGAAGCGCTAATCACTTCAGGATCTTGGCAATTGGTTGATTAAAGACGTCGATAATTAGATAAAAAAGCTCTTGTTTTAAAGCAAGAGCTTTTTTTATAAATAAACCATCAATGGCTAAAAAATATACTCAAAAATACCTTGTAGAAACTGGTGATAACTCAAATTATGTAGCGATTACTTGGATGGCTGGATTGTATGATTTTAAGATTTATCATAATGAGACATTAGTTTCAAGTGTCGCTAGTTTTAAAGAATTGGCAAAAGGTGTGGAATTGTTTTCCCCTGAGTTAGGTAACTTGTATATCAAAGTATTACAAAAACCTTTGGGGTTTGAAGTTAAGTTAGGAGATAGGTATTTGGAAGGTTCTAGAATTATAGCAGAAGAAAAATTAAGAGCGATATCATCCATCTTTTATGTTGTTGGAGGGCTTACCTTATTGACAAGTTTTAGGATTCATTTTTCTGAAAATATACTATTGTCTATTGTCAACTCTCTCCCTACGTTTGTCGCCATATTTTATTTATTTGCTGGTTGGAAGATCAGAAAAGGATTTATTTGGCCTTATATAGTAGGAGGTGTATTGTTTATTGCCTTTACTGTATTAATGATATTAGCTTTAGGTTGGCCTGGAATTCCATCACATGTTTTACGAATTCTGTTTTCGGGATTAATATTAAGTCATGTAAAATATATTATTACACTATATAAACACAGAATAGCTGTTAAGGAAATGAATCCCCTTTCTTCAGCTGATATTTTAGACAATTAATATGCTCTAGCTAAAGCGCAATAAAAAACAAATTGATATAAAATGGAATAAGTTTTCTGGTGAATATGATTTTTAGAAAAGAAAATGAACAAGATTAAAACATATAGACAGGAGTTTTTCTTTTCCAAATCGAAACAGAATTATATCGTATTAAAATGGGAAAATGGATTTAAGAATTTCAACGTTTTTTTATAATCACAATTTAATTCAAGAAATAGATGGATTTGAGCATCTAAAAAAGGGGTGAATATTGATGCTAATGATATCAGTTCGTTTTATAAAAAAAGGTTATTTACTTTTATTTATGATAGATATTTTAATAATAAGCTCAGGCATTTTATATTTGTTTTTCAAAGTTTTTGGATTTTCCTGAGGCAAAATCGTACGAAAATGTTGTATTAGGCATTGTTTTATATAGTATTGGTATTTTTATGTTGATTTTCATGTTTGGAAATATTAAAGCAATGCTGTCTCTCTATAAAAACAAGGTAGCATGGAATAGTTTAGAAACAAAGAGCAGTGATATATTGGATGATTTTTAAATTGTAAAAGGGGTATGAGTAGACAGGTGTGCTTGTTTTTTATTATGTTTTCGATAGTTTCAATTTATGGTTTTGGAGCTAATCGTATAGCCTTTGAAAATGGAGTAAACGAACTTTCTCCAATGGATACCTTAATCCAATTAAAGAATCATTATAAGAAGAAAAAGAGCTTAGAAAAGGAGAACGAGATTAATCGAATTATAGCTAAAAAGTATTTTATTGAAGGCGATTACATCAATTCAAATAAGTATTATGAACCTTCAATTCAATATTACAGAGCCTCACAGGACACCATAAATATTATTCGAGTACTTAGAGGAATAGCAGGGAATAATATAAAATTATCAAAAGAAGAAGGTGTTGTAACCAAATACTTGAACGAAGCTAAACTGTTAGCAATAGAAAGTAATCAGGTTAGAGAAGCTACAGCTATTGATATCACTTTAGCAGCATATTATAGCGAAAGGAGTAAATTTATTGAAGCATTTAAGCTTTTCGATAAATCAAAGGAAGTAGTAGTAGAGCACAATTATTCTAAGTTAGAGTATACGATAGCGTTTAATCTTGGTAATTTATATGCAAATATTGAGGAATATGATAAAGCAATAATACATTATAAGGACGGCTTTCAAATTGCATTAGAGCTTCAAAATGAAGCGGTGCAAGTCTTTTTTCAGGAAGCTCTGGCTTCAGTATATCAAAACAAAGCGGATTACCAGAAGGCACTGGAATATTATAGAGTAGCATTAGATTATAATTTGGAAGTTAATAATATCAACCATACCATCTATTGTTATTTGGTGATGTCGGAGTGTTATAATAAATTAAACGATTTTAAAAATGCTGACTATTACTTGGGTGAAGCAGAGACAATTATTTCAAAAACTCAAGCAGGATATTTGTTGGCGTATTTTAATCAGCTTAGTGGGAATAAAGCATCGAAAAATAAGAATTATCGTATTGCTCTAGAGTTATACCATATTGCGTACGACCAATATTTGCAAATAGGAAATAAAGAAAGTCAAAAAGAATTATCTAAATCAATAAGCCTTTGTTATGAGCAACTTGGAGCCTTTGAACAAAGCTTAGAGTTTATGAAAATCCACAAGAAGCTAGAAAGTGAACTTTCTACCGATTTAATTGCAATGAAAATCAAATTGTATGAATCCAATGTAGCAATAGAAACTTTAAGTAATGAAAAAAGAATAGAAGAGCTAGAAAATAAAAACTATGTTTTAATTCTTTGGGGAGGTGGCATTTTAGTTATAAGTGTTCTCCTGATAGCAATTGTTGGTTTTATCAAATATTATAAGAGTAATAAAATTAATATTGAGCAGAAAAAAAATGAGTTAACTAAAGCCAATGATGATAAGAGAAAAATTTATGATGATTACTTAAAGAAAGAAAAAGACAACAGTGAATTATCAAGCGAATTAAACTTAAAGTCTAGTAAACTTCAGGAGTTATTTTTCAAGTTAAAAGAAAAGAATGTTTTGTTAGATGATGTCATACTCAAACTTGATGCAGATAAAAATACGGTACTGACAAAGAAATTAACCAAAGCTAAATTTACAAAAGAAGAACTTGCGATAATAAATGAGGAACTAACCTTGTTGAACAAATCTTTTCATAAAAATCTATTAAAGGATTACCCTAATTTAACAATGAAAGATTTAAAGCTGGCCACATTATTGAAAATTGATTTAACTTCAAAAGAGATTGCAGATATTTTATATATATCGAGCTCAAGTGTAGATGTTTCTAGATCTAGGTTGAGAAAGAAAATGGATTTGCAAAGAACAGAAAATCTAAAAGATATATTAAATAAGTATTAAGTAAAAATAGTTGATAATCAATTTGTTCCAGTGTGTTGTATAGATTTTATTAAGATTTGTTTAGAATTGGATAAGTATATTCATCGTTAGGATTAGCTAATATTCAGGCATTTTTGTAGAGTATATAAAAATGACAATTATGAAAAATAGTTACTTCAGTTTATTCCTTATAGGATTTACTTTTTTTAGTCAGACTAAAATAAAAGCACAGCCATTTACCCCAGAAAAAATTATATCAACAACTATAATGAATCACCCAGAGACCGTTTTTGCTTTTGATGCAGATAGTGATGGTGATGTAGATGTTGTTTCTGCTGGAAAAACAGATGAAAAGTTATTTTGGTATGAAAATTTAGGAAATGGAATTTTCTCTAATGAAACATTAATAGATAATAATGTTGGAGATGTTGTAGATCTTTATGCTTCTGATATAGACGGAGATAGTGATTTAGATGTATTTGCTGTAGCTTATGATTCTGATCAAATCATGTGGTTTGAGAATTTGGGAGGAGGCAATTTTTCTACAAAAAATGTAATTCCTAATGGGCAATATGCTTATGGGCCAGCCTCAATTAGAGTAGCAGATATAGATGGAGATGGATTGAAAGATGTAGTTGTTGCTTCAGCACGCTTGAATGATAGAATAATATGGTATAAAAACGCAGGAAGTAATAACTTCACCTATACTGCATCACAAATTGTAGCACAGGGTTCTGTTATTACAGAGACTTATTCAATAGAGCTACTGGATGTAGACAATGATGGTGATAAAGATATTGTGTCAGCTTCTTATGGTGACAATCAAATTGCTTGGCATGAAAATACAGGAAACGGAAGTTTTGCTGCTTTAAGTATTATTAGTTCTAATGCTGATGGTGCTAGGAGAGTTTTTATTCAAGATATAGATGGAGATGGAGATAAAGATATTGTGTCAGCTTCAATTTTAGACGATAAAATTGCATGGTATGAAAATCAGGGGGCTGGAAACTTCTCTAGTGAAAATGTTATCGCTACAACTGTCAATGGTGCTACAGATGTGTATGCCGTAGACCTTGATGGCGATGGTGATAATGATGTAATAGCTAGTGGAGCAAATGGATGGGAAGTAAGCTGGTTTGAAAACATAGGGAGTGGTTCTTTTTCTTCAAAAAATATTTTAAATTCTAATGCAAGTTATGTTTTTTCTGTTTTTGCAGCAGATTTAAATAATGATGGAGCTGTAGATGTACTTTCTGCTTCTCCTAATGATGATAAAGTAGCATGGTATAAAAACTTAAGGCTGTGCGCAACAACTTATGATTCGATATCAAGTGTCATTTGTCAAGGAGACTCATATATTTTTGAAGGTCAGGCCTTAAGTATTTCAGGTGTATATTACGATACTTTAATAAATCTTGAGGGGTGTGATAGTGTGCGAATTTTAGATTTAACTGTAGAACCAATGCTTACGCCAACTATGACGATTTCATCTTCGTCTGGAACAGAGTTTTGTGATGGGAATGCTTTCTCATTTTCAGCCAATATTGGGAGTGCCCCAGTAAATTATACATTGCAATGGAAAAAAGATGGAACAAATATAGTAGGGGAGAATGCTTTAGTCTACTCCGGTAATGTTAATGCAGCTTTTGATGATGTTCAAATTTCCTGTTTGTTAACGACACCTGATCAGTGCGTTTCAGTAAATTCATTAGAAAGCACAGCGATAACGCTCAATGTTAGCGATGCCCCTGTTGTTAATATCACCTTTGATGGGACTGTTCTTTCTACAGGAGCCGGATATGATAGTTATCAATGGTACATAGATAACGTTGCTATTACAGGTGCTGTGTCTAATCTATATACTCCAACTCAAAATGGAGAATATGAAGTGCATGTAATCAATGAGAATTGTGAAGGAGTAGATGCTTATAGTTTAATTTCTATGGAGGTAGAAAATAGCCAACTAATAAAAGGAAAATTAAGAGTTTATCCTACATTATTGAGTCCTGGGGATGTGTTAACAATAGAGCGTAAAGAAAATATAGAAGGGACTTTATTGATAACTGGTATAGATGGAAAAGTTGTGAAAGAAATAGGAATTAATCAAGATAAAACGAAGCTCACTTTACCGAGTTTAAGTTCTGGTGTATTTATTTTGGTTTTTAACTCAGGTGATAAAGTCTATTATAAACAAAAGTTGATTGTTTTAGATTAGTTAGTATGATAATCGAAAATAAAAAAGCCGATGTAATTCAATCACATCGGCTTTTTAGTTTAAACTTGGTATCTAATTATAGAGAAGAAATCACTTCATTTAAAGTAGAACTTGGACGCATAGCTTTAGCTTCCAATTCTCCCTCACAGAAATAATATCCACCAATATTTACAGCATCTCCTTGTGCGTCATTCAACTCATTAACGATTTTCGTTTCGTTAGTAGAAAGTTGTTCAGCGATAGGAGCAAAAGTAGCTTTTAAATCAGCATCTTTATCTTGTTTCGCTAATTCCTCAGCCCAATATTTTGCTAAGTAATAATGGCTACCTCTATTGTCTAATTCTTTTACCTTACGAGAAGGTGATTTTCCATTACTTAATAAACTAACTGTAGCATTATCCAATGCCTCTCCTAAAATAGAAGCCTTAGGATTGTTTTCTTTTTCTCCAACAAAGTCTAATGAAACCGCTAAAGCTAAAAACTCACCTAAAGAATCCCATCTTAAGTGTCCTTCAGAAGTAAATTGTTGAACGTGCTTTGGTGCAGAACCACCAGCTCCAGTTTCGAATAATCCACCTCCATTCATTAATGGTACGATAGAAAGCATTTTAGCACTTGTTCCTAATTCTAAAATAGGGAATAAGTCTGTTAAGTAATCTCTTAATACATTACCAGTAACAGATATCGTATCTTCTCCTTTAGCTATTCTTTCTAAAGAAAAACGAGTCGCTTCAATAGGAGAAAGGATTTGAATATCTAACCCTTCTGTATTGTGATTAGGTAAATAAGCGTTTACTTTTTTGATTAACTCAGCATCATGTGCTCTTTCAGAGTTCAGCCAGAAGATAGCAGGAACATTTGTTGCTCTAGCTCTACTTACAGCTAGTTTAACCCAGTCTTGAACAGGAGCATCTTTTACCTGGCACATTCTCCAAATATCACCCTCTTCAACATCGTGTTCCATTAATACAGTTCCATCAGCGTCAGTTACTTTTACAGTTCCTTCAAATGGAATTTCAAATGTTTTATCGTGTGATCCATATTCCTCCGCTTTTTGAGCCATTAATCCAACATTAGGAACAGTTCCCATAGTTGTTGGGTCAAAAGCACCATTTTCTTTACAGAAATTGATGGTTTCAGTATAAACACCAGCATAACTACTATCTGGAATTACAGCTTTGGTATCTTGTTGCTTTCCTTCTTTGTTCCACATCTGACCTGAAGTACGAATCATTGCAGGCATAGAAGCATCAATAATTACATCACTTGGGACGTGTAAATTGGTAATTCCTTTGTCAGAATCAACCATTGCTACATCTGGTCTAGCAGCAAAACATTTTTCGATATCCGCTTCAATTTCAGCTTTTTTATCAGCAGGTAATTCGTCTAATTTTGAAACTAAGTTACCAAAACCGTTTCTTACATTCACACCAAGTTCATTCAAGGTATCTCCATGTTTATCAAAAACATCTTTAAAGAAGACTGATACAGCATGACCAAATATAATTGGATCAGAAACTTTCATCATCGTTGCTTTCATGTGCAATGAAAATAAAATTCCTTGGGCTTTAGCATCTTCAATTTCTCTAGTTAAGAAATCGATTAATGCTTTTTTGCGCATTACTGTTGCATCAATAATTTCACCTTCTAACAAAGCAATACCACTTTTTAGATTGGTTGTCTTACCATCTTTACCTACAAGGTCAATATTTACGCTAGTAGCGTTCGATACAGTTACAGATTTTTCATTAGAAGCAAAATCGTTTTCCCCCATAGTAGCCACATGAGTTTTTGAATCTTTACTCCAAGCTCCCATTGAGTGAGGATGTTGTTTAGCATATTGCTTAACAGGTTTTGGTGCCCTTCTGTCAGAATTTCCTTCTCTTAAGACAGGGTTAACAGCACTACCTTTAATCTTGTCATATTTAGCTTTAATCGCTTTTTCCTCTTCAGTTTCAGGAGAATCTGGATAGTTAGGTAAGTTATACCCAATAGCTTGTAATTCTTTAATTGCAGCCTTTAATTGAGGAATTGATGCACTAATGTTAGGCAATTTAATGATGTTAGCTTCAGGAAGCTTAACTAATTGACCTAATTCGGCTAAATCATCTGAAATTTGTTGCTCAGGCTTTAAATATTCAGGAAAAGTAGAAATAACTCTTCCCGCTAAAGAAATATCTTTAGTTTCTACCTCAATATCAGCATGTTTGGTAAATGCTTTTACAATTGGTAATAAAGATTGAGTTGCTAAAGCTGGAGCCTCATCTGTTTTAGTGTAAATGATTTTTGATGCCATTTTTATTTATTTAAATTATATTTTAACGATTAATATTGTGGTGCTAATGTACGGAATTTAGTGAGTTTTATCAAGGAGAAAAGAGAGGAAAATAAGATAAAACCAGAGAAAATATTGGAACAGAATTATTCAATACTTTTTTAACAATGTTTATGAAAATTGTGAATATGATTTTTCTAGCAAATCAATTTTTTAGCAGTACTTTTGTTTACTAAAATAAATTATTAATAATCATAAAAACAAAAAATAAAATGGGAGTTTTAGTAGGAAAAAAAGCACCAGATTTTTCAGCACAAGCAGTAATCAATGGTAACGATATCGTTGAGAATTTTACTTTAGAACAGTTTAAAGGGAAATATGTCGTATTATTCTTTTACCCAAAAGATTTTACATTTGTTTGCCCAACAGAGTTGTTTGCTTTTCAAGAAAAATTAGAAGACTTTAAAAAGAAAAATGTTGAAGTAGTAGCTGTTTCTACAGATACAGAACAGTCTCACTGGGGATGGTTACAGTTAGCTAAAAACAAAGGAGGTATCGAAGGTGTAACTTATCCTTTAGTTGCTGATACAAACAAAACAATCTCTATGAACTATGATGTTTTAGCTGGAGACTTTGCTTGGAATGAAGAAGGAGAGATGATCGCAGAAGGAGAGTTGATTGCTTATAGAGGTTTATTCTTAATTGATAAAGAAGGAATCGTTAGACATCAGTTAGTTAATGATTTACCATTGGGAAGAAATGTTGATGAAGCATTAAGAATGGTAGATGCATTACAATTTGTTGAAGAAAATGGTGAAGCATGCCCTGCAAACTGGAATGAAGGGAAAGATGGATTAACAACAACTCACGAAGGTGTTGCTGACTATTTAGCTTCTCACTAAGATTAGATAAATCTAGGTATTAAAAAAGGCTTATTTCATTTGAAATAAGCCTTTTTCTTTGGTGTTATATTTAAAGTTTATCCTACTAGGTTAATTAAATCTGCTAAACGGTTGGAATACCCTGTTTCATTATCATACCATCCAACAACTTTCACAAGTCTACCATTAACTTCAGTCAACAGTCCATCAATGATACAAGAATGAGGATTACCAATAATATCAGAAGATACTATTGGATCTTCAGTGTACTCTAAAATACCTTTTAAATTGGTTTCAGAAGCTTTTTTAAACACTGCGTTGATAGCTTCTTTAGTCGTAGGTTGTTTCACTAAAAAAGTAATGTCAGTCAATGAACCATCAGGAGTAGGAACACGGACAGCTGAACCGTTGATTTTACCCTCTAAATGTGGTAAAATTTTAGTAACAGCTATTGCAGCACCAGTAGTAGTCGGGATAATTGATTCGGCAGCAGCTCTAGCTCTTCTATAGTCTCTATGTGGTGCATCCAAAATTCTTTGATCGCCAGTATAGGAGTGAATGGTGGTTAAATAGCTACTTTCAATACCACATAAATCATCAATAATCTTAACCATTGGCGCAGCACAATTGGTAGTACATGATGCATTACTAATAACTTCTTCATTGCCATTTAAAATGGCTTCGTTAATTCCAATAACAACAGATGGTACATCCCCACTTTTTGCAGGAGCAGAGATGATTACTTTTTTTGCACCTGCAGTAATATGCTTACTTGCTGATTCTTTAGTCCTAAAAATACCTGTACATTCAACAACAATATCAATTCCTAGTTCTTTCCATGGTAAGTGCTCAGGATTCTTTTCATTAAAAACTTGAATTTCTTTATTGTCGATAGATAAGGAGTGCTCAGTGTAACTAATCTCTCCTGGAAATTGTCTATGGATAGAATCATATTGAAGCAAATGTGATAGCATTTTAGAATCTGCTAAATCGTTAACAGCAACAAGTTCTATATTGTTATGCTTTGTGATCGCTCTGGTAAGAACACGACCGATTCTTCCAAAACCATTGATGGCTATTTTTACTTTATTCATTATATTTATTCAGTTTTATAGTTCGATTTGTTCTAAACAAAAATACATAAAAAAAGCCTTAGTAAATTTACTAAGGCTTTTTTTTAGGTTTATCTTAATTTAAGAATTTAATACTTAATAAACTTAGTTACTTCAGAAGCATGTGCTGTTTCGAAAGTAACAATATAGGTACCAGAAGGATAATCCTGAACATTAAAAGGAATTACATGCATGCCAGCAGATAAGTTCTTTCTATTAATGTTTTTAATAATTTTTCCTTGCAAGTCGTAGATGTTAATGTTTACTTCTGAAGCATTGTTGATTTCAAAACCAATTTTACCTTCAGTACTCATTGGGTTTGGATAAACAGTAATGTTATTTAACTCTTTAACATCTTCTTCAACAATAGACTCTTCAGTGCTTAAAACAGTCTCAGATTTCCAAATACCTCTACCATGTGTTCCTAAATATACAGCGTATGGGTTAGAAACACCATCTGCTAATGATCTCCATTGTTGACGAACATCAAATACAGGAACTAAACCAATTTCGTTGTTAATAGGAGTCCAGTTTGTCGAGCTACCACTAATGTTTTCTGTGGCAAAAGCTCCATATTCAGTACCAACAATTACCGTTTCATTTGTAGAAGCATTGGCTATAATTTCAACTCCGAAAACTGGTGCATTTGGTAAACCATTTGATCCATTACCGTCAATAGCTGTCCAAGTTGGAGAAGCAGATGTAGCGTTAGTAGAGTAATAAACATGATTTGATCCTGTACCTCCTCTAACAATAATTACTTTGTCTGGATTGTCTTTATCTACAGAAATATCAGTAACAATACCAGCTCCACCAGCATTAATCGTTTCAACAGTAAGCTTATAACTTGCACTATCTTTATATGAATAATCAGCTTGTTCAAAAGAGTAAGCACTATCTAATCCCATAACTCTGTATACAGTCCCTCCAAATGTTCCAATCCATAAACAGTTACCGTCTTTAGAGAACTCGAAAGAATGTGCTTGATTACCTACTGGATTTACTTGCCACCATTCAGTTGATACACCATAACGAGTCATGTCTCTTGTTAAGTAAATACCTTGCTCTGTATGTGTTACAAATAATGATTGTACATAGTCTGGTACCATGATCGTGTCTCTAGCTATACCATTCTCCAATAAAGTATCTCCAGCATATAAGGTATCAAAAGTAGCTGTTACAGTATCACTAGTAATAAAAGTAGTGTCATAATCTACAAAGATATCTTGATTAACAGTATACTCTAAAGGTAGTTGGAATGATTCACTAGCATAAGAAACTGTAGATCCTGATAAAACAGTTTCTCTAGCAATATACATAATAGAATCTTGCGTATCTAAGTCATTTGGATCTTCAAATAATCTTAATGGTGTGTAGAAAGTACCAACTCCACCACTTGGGTCTCCTGGTGTTCCTGCTGTAATACCAGTCATATCAATACTTGAACCAGTTCCTACACCCTCAAATCTTCTAATTCCACTATTGTAAATAGAAGCAAAAAATGCATCTTTATTCAAATATGAAATCTCACACTCAAATCCATCTCCTCCATTAACTTCAGTATGCTCTAACCAGCTGAAAAAAGCAGTGTGATTGTTGTATTGAGTTCCATTATCTTGTGCTCCACCAATTACAGCTCCATCAGGACCGTATCCCATAGCATAGAATTGAGTTACATTATAACCTCTGTTAGCATCGTAAAATGCACTTAAAGTACTATCTCTTGAGATTTGAACTCCTCCATCATTACCAATGATTAATTGACCCTTAGAGTTCCAAGTTAATCGATGGTTGTCTGCATGTACATAGTTAGGGTTACCTTTAGGGTATGCCCAGTTACTTAATGTCTCCCATGTTCCAGAAGCTGGAGAAGAGTTAGGGTTTTTAACCCATCTGTATAAATTTAATCCTCCTAATACACATTGATCAGGAAAACCTTTTACGGCGTCAATAACTAAGTTATATCCTCCTTGTGTTGCAGTTGGGTCCCAACTTACACCACCACTTCCAGTCGTATATTGTTGAGCGATTCTAGTCCAATTAACACCATTATCTTCAGATAACCAAACACCACCTATACGACCATTTGATAAAGATCGAGCGACATAACAATTCCAATTTCCATTGGCGTTTTTCTCATAAGAAACGGCTGTTTCATTTCTAGATGAACTTCCTGATATTTGACCAGCACCATTTCCTGTCACTTTGTTGAATGAGTTTCCTCCATCTTGTGAAGACCAAACTGTACTTGCTGAAGCAATAGTAACTACAGATCCATCAGGAGATATTTTAACATCTTGAGTTGATGTTGAATTTCCTAGTGATGTCGCTGTTATAGCAATTAAAGATCCTTTATCGACCATTTTCTTTGCTCCAAATGATGTTCCAGTGATATAAACAACATCGTTTTGAGAATAATCAGCTGTTACTTTTGTTAAATCTTTATTTGAAGTTCCATCGACTTGAGTAAACGAAGCTCCATTATCAGTTGAATACCAAAGTCCATCACCTCTTTGACTCCCTGAGTTTTCATAGGTTAAATCTCCTTCAAATGCAGCACCTCCAGTAGCGACATAAATAGTTCCATTATTCGTAATAGCTGTTGAAGAAATGGATAATAACTCAGTTGCATCATCCCATCCTTGCATTCTGCTCCAACTGTTTCCTCCATTAGTACTTTCATAAAGCCCTCCTGTTACAGCACCAGCAATGATATGAGTGTCATCATTAGGATAAACAGAAATTGCTCTTGTACGTCCTCCTACATTATCAGGACCCTCGTCTATGAATGTAAAAGCAGTAGTTTTAGCATTGTACATGTTCTTCACATGCAACAAAGCAGCTTCATAATCCGCTTTTTCTATTTGCCCGGTGTGAACATTTTTTCTTAAGTTATTGTAGTACTCTGCCGCTAGAGCCCATTTTTGACTATCTTTTTTATGTAAAGACAATGATTTAGGAGTATAATTACTCTCTATTTTCTCTTGTGATGGGAAGATAAACGAGCCAACTGCTATTGCAGAAATCGCTAATGTTCCTAGTATAATGTTAGTGTTTCTCATATTCTTCAGATGATTAGAATCTAATATATTCAATTTCCAAACTTACGAAATATCTTAATCAAATTTAACGAATAGTTTAACTTTTTTTAACCTAAATTACTTAAACGGTCGTTTTGAATGTAGAAAAGGAAATAATCTTAAAGATCAAAAATATGCTTTTCAGCATGGTATGATGATCGAACTAGTGGAGCGCTTTCCACAAAACGATACCCCATCTTTAAACCTAATTCTTTGTATTCCTGAAATTTTTCTGGAGTTACAAAATCTGCAACAGGCAAGTGTTTAGGGGTGGGTTGTAAGTATTGACCTAATGTTAAAATATCTACTCTAACACTTCTTAAATCTTCCATTGTTTCGATAACTTCTTCTTCAGATTCCCCTAATCCAAGCATTACCCCTGATTTGGTACGCATTCCTCCTTGTTTTAAACGTCTTAAGACTTCAAGGCTTCTATTGTACTTCGCTTGAATTCGAACTTCTTTGGTAAGGCGTCTTACTGTTTCTAAATTGTGAGATACAATTTCTGGAGCAACATCAATTATTCTTTGTAAGTTCTCCCATTTCCCCCCAAAATCAGGAATTAAAGTTTCAAGAGTAGTTCCTGGTGATTGTTTCCTAATTTCTTTTACTGTGTCTACCCATATAAGCGAACCTCCATCTTCTAAATCATCTCGGTCAACAGAAGTAATTACAGCATGTTTAACCCCCATAACTTTTACAGAGTTTGCAACTTTAGCAGGTTCCAATAAATCAGCAGGTAAAGGTTTTCCCGTTTTAACAGCACAGAAACCACAAGAACGTGTACAGATATTACCTAAGATCATAAAGGTCGCAGTTCCTTCCCCCCAACATTCTCCCATGTTAGGACAACTACCACTTTCACATATTGTATGTAATTTGTGTTCAGAAACTAAACCTCTAACTTTTTTGTATTTCTCCCCAGTTGGAAGTTTTACTCTAAGCCACTTTGGTTTTTTTGTTCTTATAGGTGAGTTTTCTACTGTCATATCACAATGTTTTCTTTCCGAATTGCAAATTTAAGAAAACAGTGGGATAAAGGAAATTATTTTTGACTTGACTCATTAAAGGCAGTCGTTTATAAAAGGCATCTAACCCTATTCCTAGTTCTAAGCTCTTAACCTTTTCTCGGTCATTAGCATATTCAAATATAAAACTAGTTTTAAGGTTAGCACCTGGCGTAACAGTTAGCTCAGATAGACCAGTTAAATTGGATGAGCGTCCAGAGATATTATTGATATGATGTAATTCAGGATCATACCTTTCTGTTGATACTCCTACACTTTGATTGCCGTTAACTTTTAAAATTTCTAGGTAAACCGGCTTCAATAACCCTAAGGTTACTCCATAACTAATATTGTGCGCAACTTCTATTCCTTGTTTTCTTAACTTTTGATAAATAACTTTTTTTCGACCTCTGTTTAAACGAAGTACATTTAGGGTGTTGAGTTTTCCATAATAATACCCCTTAGCACGGTCATCATTGGTAGATGTTCTTTTGAATTCTTTTCCATGCTTCATTGAAGTAAATTCAATGGTGAAAGTCTTCTTCGTTTTAAATGTATTGAATTTAGAATAGGTAAAAGTTCCTCCCCAACCACTTGTATGTAGTTGAACACCTCCATAATAGGCCTTTCTCAGACTAGCCTTGTTGATTTGACCAGCTGGTAATTGTCCATAAGAATGATGAACAATCAAGAATAGAAGAGCTAATATGTATAGAGTGTACTTCAATTAAATCAAAAATGGTCTAGTAAAAATACGATAATAAATCTAACTTATTGTGATTTAGTCGTATGAAATATACAAAAAAAGAGCGATCCTTAAATTAAGAATCGCTCTTTTAACGTTTATAATCTGTTGTTGATTAGTCGTTTTTTGTTAGAGAAGCTTTTAAATATTCTCTATTCATAATCGCAATGTTTTCTAGAGATATTCCTTTTGGACACTCTACTTCACAAGCTCCAGTGTTTGTACAGTTACCAAACCCTTCTAAATCCATTTGATTTACCATATTTAAGACACGCTCTTTTCTTTCAACCTGTCCTTGAGGTAATAAAGAGAACTGAGCTACCTTAGCTGATACAAACAACATCGCAGAAGCATTTTTACACGTAGCAACACAAGCACCACAACCAATACAGGTCGCTGCATCCATTGCCTTATCTGCATCTTGTTTCTTAATTGGAATAGCATTGGCATCTTGCGTATTACCAGAAGTATTTACAGAGATAAAACCTCCCGATTGTTGAATTCTTTCAAAAGAACTTCTATCTACAATTAAATCCTTAACAACAGGAAAAGCTTTTGCTCTCCATGGTTCAATTGTAATTGTTTCACCATCTTTAAATTTACGCATGTGCAATTGACAGGTAGTGATCGCTCTATCTGGTCCATGAGCTTCACCATTAATATATAATGAACACATCCCGCAAATACCTTCTCTACAGTCGTGGTCAAAAGCTACAGGTTCCTCTCCTTTGTTGACTAAATCTTCATTTAAAACATCTAGCATTTCAAGGAATGATGAATCTGGTGAAATATTCTTTACAGGATAATTTACCATTTGACCTTTATCTTTGGCATTCTTTTGACGCCAAATCTTAAGTGTTAAGTCCATGTCTTTTTTTTCTGACATAATATAAATGTTTTTTTAACCTGTTAAGGTTTATTTATAACTTCTTTGTTTTAACTCGATATCTTTAAATTCTAATTCCTCTTTATGAAGTTTAGCTTCACTTGGTACCCCAGTGTATTCCCAAGCTGCTACATATTTAAAGTTAACATCGTCTCTCTTTGCTTCTCCTTTTTGCTCTCCATCCAGCTCAACAGATTCTTCTCTAAAGTGTCCTCCACAAGATTCGCTTCTTTGTAAAGCATCCATAGCAAATAACTCTCCTAATTCTAAGAAATCAGCAACTCTTCCAGCTTTTTCTAATTCTGGGTTTAGAGAATCAGCAGAACCAGGAACTCTTAAGTCTTTCCAGAATTCTTCTCGAATTGCTTTAATTTTTTCGATAGCTTCTTTTAGACCAGCTTCATTTCTTGCCATACCAGCATTGTTCCACATGACTTCCCCTAATTTTTTGTGGAAGTGATCAACAGACTTAGTTCCCTTGATATTCATTAGTTTCTCAATACGGTCTGTTACAGCTTTTTCAGCTTCATCAAATTCTTTAGAATCTGTTGGGATTGCCCCTGTTCTAATTTCATCAGCTAAGTAGTCTCCAATAGTGTATGGAAGAACAAAATATCCATCAGCTAAACCTTGCATCAATGCAGAGGCCCCTAAACGGTTAGCTCCATGATCAGAGAAATTCGCTTCTCCAATAGCGTAACATCCAGGAACAGTTGTCATTAAGTTGTAATCTACCCAAATTCCTCCCATTGTATAGTGTACAGCAGGATAAATCATCATTGGTGTTTTGTATGGATTTTCATCAACAATCTTCTCATACATTTGGAAAAGGTTTCCGTATTTAGCTTCAACTACCTCTTCACCTAGTTCAATAATCTTAGCGTCAGATGGATTGTGAATTCCTAGTACGTGTGCTTTTTCTGTCCCATATCTGATAATTGCTGATTTAAAGTCTAAGTAAACTGCTTCGCCTGTTGCATTCACTCCATAACCAGCATCACATCTTTCTTTTGCAGCTCTAGATGCAACATCCCTTGGAACTAAGTTACCAAAAGCAGGATATCTTCTTTCTAAGTAATAATCCCTATCTTCTTCCTTAATTTGTGTTGGCTTTAACTTTCCAGCCCTGATTGCCTCAACATCTTTCATGTGTTTTGGAACCCAAATTCGTCCATCATTTCTTAACGACTCAGACATCAAAGTCAATTTAGATTGGTGGTCTCCACTTCTAGGAATACATGTTGGGTGTATTTGTGTATAACATGGATTAGCAAAGAAAGCTCCTTTTTTATGAATTTTCCAAGCAGCACTTGCATTCGACCCCATGGCATTAGTTGATAAGAAAAATACATTTCCATATCCTCCACTTGCAATAACAACTGCATGAGCAGAATGTCTTTCAATTTTTCCTGTTACTAAATCCCTTGCAATAATTCCTCTAGCTTTACCATCAACTACAACCAAATCAAGCATCTCATGACGATTATACATCTTGATTTTACCTTTACCAATTTGGCGGTTCATAGCAGAGTAAGCTCCTAATAATAATTGTTGCCCCGTTTGTCCTTTAGCGTAAAAAGTTCTAGAAACTAATACCCCTCCAAATGAACGGTTATCTAAAAGACCTCCGTATTCTCTTGCAAAAGGAACTCCTTGAGCAACACATTGATCAATAATGTTTCCTGAAACCTCTGCTAAACGGTATACGTTAGCTTCTCTCGAACGATAATCTCCTCCTTTTACCGTATCGTAAAATAAACGGTAATTAGAATCACCATCATTTTGATAGTTTTTTGCGGCGTTAATACCTCCTTGAGCAGCGATAGAGTGTGCTCTTCTCGGAGAATCTTGATAAGCAAAGGCTTTTACATTATAGCCCATTTCAGCTAATGAAGCTGCAGCAGAACCACCTGCCAAACCTGTACCAACAACAATAACATCAATTAATCGTTTGTTGGCTGGGTTAACCAAGTTTATATTATTTTTATGATTTGTCCATTTGTCTTTAATAGGACCTTCTGGAACTTTTGAATCTAATATCGACATATCTTGTTGTTATTAATGTGATTGAGTTAAATAGTGGTAAACAGCAATGAAAATATATGATGCAGGAACAATAATTGCATATAAATTCCCTAGCTTTTTAAGAATAGGTGTGTACTTGTTGTGATTAAAACCTACCGATTGAAACGAAGATTGAAATCCATGCATTAAGTGCAACGATAAGAATATAAAAGATAAAATGTATACAATTAAATGCATCGTATCTCCCAATGAATGGTGTAACTCTTCCCAATATCTTGTTGGATCTTCAGGTGAACCAGCTATATACTTGTAATTCATCTCATGTGCCCAAAAATCAGACATGTGTCCGATTAAGAAAAGCATAATCATTACCCCCGTAATAATCATGTTTCTAGAAACCCATGATGAGTTTGCTGCCGCATTGTTTTGCGCATATTTGATGTTTCTAGCCTTGTTGTTTTTAGCTTCCAAAATCATTCCCATTAGTAAGTGGAAAATAACACCAAAAATTAAAACTGGTTGTAGCAAAAATTGTACAATAGGGTTGTATCCCATGAAGTGAGAAACCTCATTGAATAGGTCGGGGCTAAATACCGACAGCATGTTAATCATTAAATGCTGTAGTAAAAAGAACATCAGGAAAAAACCTGATAGTGCCATTAAAATTTTTCTTGATACTGAACTTTTCATTTTTTATTTATTCTTTATTGTTTAGATAATTTTATATTTCCTTTTTTAAAAAGTCAGACAAATGTAATATTTGTTGCTAAATTTGATGGTGATTTCTATCAGGAATCTATAGATGAAATTATTATTTAAATCCATTACAAATAAGAAAAGTTGTTTTTTTTAAGAAAAATATTGTGAAGATAAAATTTAGTGTTATATTTGCACTCCAAATTTAGGCAAGAGTGCTTATGTTTTGTAGCGGATATGGCGGAATTGGTAGACGCGCTAGACTTAGGATCTAGTGCCGCAAGGCGTGTGAGTTCGACTCTCTCTATCCGCACAAGGTAAGATGGTATAAGCGGCAAACTTATACCATTTTTTTTTAGTAGGTAAATCCATAAATTAAATTTTTAATTGAAACCAGAAATGGAAATTGTAAGAGAAAATATTGATGAATTAAATGCTGTTTTGACAGTTAAAATAGCAAAAGAAGATTACAACGAGTCTTACGAAAAGGCTTTAAAGAATGTAAGAAAGCAAGTACAAATGCCAGGTTTTAGACCAGGTCAGGTTCCAGCTTCTGTCGTTAAGAAAAAATATGGAGTTTCTATTTTGGGAGAAGAATTAGATAAAGTATTAAATAAAGCTTTATTTGATTATATTAAAGATAATGAACTTGATGTATTAGGACAGCCTTTGCCACAAGCAAATGATTCTCAAGAAATCGATTGGAAAAACCCAGGTGATTTTGAATTTTCTTATGAAATTGGTCTAGCGCCAAGTTTTGAAGTGAAATTAACGAAAAAAGAAAAGCATACCTATAATAAAGTAAAGGTTGATGATGAATTAATCGATAAGCAAATTAACGACTTTGCGAAGAGATATGGAAAATTGGTTTCTGTTGATAAAAGTGAAGATAAGGATATGTTAATGGCTTCTTTCAAAGAACTAGATGAGAATGATAAAGTTCTTGAAGACGGATTTACACATTCTTCAACAGTGTCTATTGAGTTTACTGAAGATAAAAAAGCGAAGAAAAAATTAATTGGCTTAAAAGTAGGGGATGTATTAACCATCGATCCTAAAACAATTTCAAGAGGTGATGCTGATTTAGCAGCAATGTTGAATATCTCTAAAGAGGCTGCTGAGAAATTTGATAAAAATGTTGAATTAACGGTAACTGAGGTAAAAAGATTGGAGCCTGCTAATGTTGATCAAGAGCTGATTAATAAAATATATGGAGAAGGTACTGTAGATGGTGTTGAAGCTTTTAAAGCTAAAATCCAAGAAGAAATGTCTTCTATGTTTAACAACGATAGTGATCGTTTATTCAAAAGAGATTTTGCGAATAAAACAATCAAAAAATTAGATTTATCATTGCCTAATGGTTTTCTTAAAAAATGGATTGGAGCTTCGAATAAAGAAGTTACTCCAGAACAAATTGATGCTGAATACGATCAATATGCTGAGTCATTAAAATGGCAGTTAATTGAAAACAAAATCATAAAAGAGAATGATTTACAAGTTTCTAACGATGAGGCTGTAGCGTATACAAAAGAGTTGTTAGGAAATCAATATGCTCAATATGGAATGATGATTCCAGAAGAGAAAGAGTTTAATAAAATGGTAATGACTGTTTTAGGTAACGAAGAAGAAGGAAAGAAAATCTACGACGCACTTTATGATAAAAAAGTATTGACTTATTTAAAAGGAGCTGTGAAAGTAGAAGAAAAAGAATTAAGTTATGATGATTTTGTTAAGGTCGCAAGTGCTGAAGCATAATTCATGATTGAATAAAGTTTTAAAAGATCAATATTATTTATTTAATATTGATCTTTTTTTATTTATAAAAACTAGACAAATATGTTTAACGAAGACAAAGAAATACAGAAAATAGATGAATTAGGTGAGTTTGGTCTAATTGATCACATTACAAAAAACGTAAAGATTCGTAATGCATCAACAAAATTGGGGATAGGAGATGATGCTGCGATAGTTAATATGGCTGATAGTGATCTAGTTATTACAACTGATATGTTGGTAGAAGGCGTGCATTTTGATATGGTTTATACACCACTGAAGCACCTAGGCTATAAAGCAGTTGTTGTAAACGTTAGTGATATCTATGCGATGAATGCTCAACCTAGGCAAATTACAGTTTCATTAGCTATTTCAAGTAAGTATAGTGTTGGTGCCGTTGAAGAAATATATGACGGGATAAGGTTAGCTGCTGAAAGATATGGTGTTGATGTAATTGGAGGTGATACGACTTCTAGTTTGTCTGGTTTGGTTATAAGTATAACTGCTGTTGGAGAAGTAGCAAAAGGACAAGCGGTAACAAGAGCAGGGGCCAAAGAAAATGACTTAGTAGTCTTATCTGGAGATGTAGGAGGTGCTTATATAGGGCTTACCTTATTGCAACAAGAAAAAGAAGTTTGGAAAGTGAACCCAAATTCTCAACCTGACTTTACAGGAAAGGATTATGTACTAGAAAGACAGTTGAAGCCAGAAGCTAGAAAAGATATAGTAGCCTTATTAAAACAATTAGGTGTTGTTCCCACTAGTATGATAGATGTCTCAGATGGGGTGTCTTCAGAAGTAATGCATTTATGTAAACATTCAGCTGTGGGTTGTAATATTTATGAAGAAAAATTACCAATAGATCCTACAACCTACCAAAGTGCTAGAGACTTTAATTTAGATCCTACTATGTGTGCGCTAAATGGAGGAGAAGATTATGAATTGTTGTTTACAATTTCTCAAGATGATTTTGATAAAATAAAAGGAAATCCAAATTTAACAGTGATTGGACATATTACTACTAAAGAAAGTGGCTTAAACTTAATAACGAGTGGAGGCTCAGTGACTCCATTGAAAGCTCAAGGATGGGATGGGTTAAAAAAATAAATTAAAGGTGAGCATTAGCTCACCTTTTTAGTAAAAATACACCTGATTTATTGATGGGTGAATCACTATAATCAATAGCTTTTATAATGTAATAGTATTCTCCTTCTGCTAGTTCAATCCCAGATTGGCTCTTTCCATCCCATCCCTCTAGGGAATCTGTCCATGTGTAAATAAATTTCCCCCAACGATTAAGTATTGAACACTCAAACGATTTAATTCCTTTTGCATTAAATTTAAAGATGTCGTTTTGTCCGTCTCCATTTGGAGTAAAGATATTGGGGAACATGAGTTCACTATAGTCAATATAAATAAAAATGCTATCGTGAGCTATACAACCATTTTCATCAGTAAGAGTAACGATAGAAGTGAATGCACCTCCAGTAGAAAATGAATGAGTAAAATTAGAGTCTGTGCTAATGGTATTGTCGCCTAAATCCCATACAACGGTTCCTGGTTCGCCTTGCCATGAAAAATCAATTTGATAAGGAGCTATACCATAAATACTGTCGATTGAAGTAGAAGAGCTTAAGATGTCAACAGCTGTCGTAAAGTTTTCATCAATAAAAACAACATCGCTCGAAGAGCAACCATTGTTAGTGTTTGTAATAGTTAGTGTGTAGGTTCCTCCTGAGTTAATAAGGGGTGAAAGGGTAGTAGCATCGCCTAATATATTCCCATCAATGGTCGTCCATTGATATACGAAAGGAGAACCAGAAGCTCCTGTACTTAATAAGTTTATTTCTGGAGTATTACAAGTTACTATGGAGTCTGGACCTGCAAACACATTTGGGGAAATAGTATCCATTACAAGTTTTGAAGAGTCAATTGTTTCGCATCCATTGGTGCCTGTTACTGTAACGATATAGTCGCCAGCGGGGCTAGTGTGATTAACCATAATACTTGAAGAATTAATAATCCCTGATGGGGTGTCCCATGAATAGGTGTTTCCACCTGTAGCATTAAAAGATCCTGTGTCAATGATACAGTTGAGTATAATATCGTTGATAGGAGGAACAAAAGGAGGTGTTTTATCAACAAATATTGTCAGAGTATCTGTATTCGTACAACCATTAGAGCCTGTTATGGTTAGGGTATAGTTAGTTGTTGAATCGGGGTTGGCTATTGGGTTTGAACTATTGGGTGTAGATAAACCTGTGTGGGGACTCCATGAATAGGAACCGTTTCCAATGCCGTTTAATATTTGTGTTGGAGTTGTACAGGATGTTGTTAAATCATTTCCTGCATATACATTAGGAAGAGAATCATCAACTGTGATGGTAACTTGGTCGGTGAATACACATCCGAAATTGTTGGTTTCAGTTAGCGTGTAGGTTGTGCTCGTATCTGGATTGGCGTGTGGGTTGGAAATGCTTGGATTGGATAATCCTAAGGTTGGAGCCCAACTGTAGTTGCTATTAGGGCTAGGTGGAGCTCCAATAGTTGCTCCATTGGGGTTTGAAATACAGTTTTTAGTAAATGGTGCCCCTGCGTTTGCTGGTTGGATAATACAACAATTAGTAGTGGCATTTCCCCCTATATTTGTAAAAGTAATGTTTCCTGGATTGTTTGAATAGTTGGTGATTAATAAGATGTACCATTCCCCAGGTTGTGCACCATTAATATCACAATGTTCAATGGGAGCAGTAGAATAGCTGCAATCTTGTACGGTTCCAGATGGGAAAGCTCCGTTGCCTCCACAAGCTGAAGTCGCATCCGCAAAGGGACCCCAGCATATAAAATCAACATCATTACTTCCTTGTTGTATTTGAATCGTTAAATTACCTCCATTAGCAATTTGCATGTGATACCATGTAGGGTTTGGACTTGTGTTTAAACAGCCGACTTGCCCTAAATTAGGTACACCTGTTATACTAGGAAAAGTATAAGTTGTTCCGGTACAGAAAGGGAGAGAGTTGTTGCAGTTATCGCCCTGAGGTTTAATGTAAAAATACATTAAGAAAAAGAGAATTGAAAATAGGAATTTCATAGTGTGTAATAGTGGAGTAGATTAATAAAATAGTTGTATGTATTGCTTTTTTATAGTGAATTGGTATAAAAAAATAGGGAGGGTAAGGAGTGTATATTTTACTTAATGTTTGGAGATGAATCCATTTAAAATATAGGTGTTGTCTATACCGTTTTATAGAAAACAAGAGGTTAAGTAAAATAAGTTAAGAGAAATATAAATGTAGTCGTTTTTCATGGGGTACCGTTTTTGTTATCGCCGACAAATTATTCAAAACGGATCTGATAACAAAATTGAAAAAGAACAAAAAACGGGTAAAATAAGGTTTCAAAAAGCCTGATAATTCTGTTAAATAGAATAAGATTTTTGTAGTTATTTCTATTAATGAGAGTTAATAGAAGTTAAAATTAAAATATATAAGCCACATTCTTTCTGTATTACTATCAAAAGATAAACGATTAGGCTGTTAGATATAATTGCTAACTAACTTATTGGGGGATCATAAAACAAAAAAGAGGCCTAGGCCTCTTTTTATTTATTTCATTAGCATTATTGTTCCTGTTTGTTCTATGGACTGATCATCTCGATCTATGGCTTTTAAAATGTAGAAGTATTGACCTGCTGGTAATTCTTTCCCTGCAAAACTTCTTCCATCCCATCCTCCAACTGGAGCATCCCAACTGTAAACAACTTGTCCCCATCTATTATAAATTGAGCATTCAAATGTTTTTATTCTTTCTCCACGGAAAGTAAAAATATCGTTTTGGCCATCGCCATTCGGAGTGAAAACATTAGGGAAGATAATCTCTCTACCATCAATATCTACATAAACAGTATCGTAAGCAACACAGCCTTCAGTATCAGTTAACACAATGATAGCAGTATAATTTCCTCTTAAATCATAACTGTGTGTGATGCTTGAATCAGTACTGTAATTGTTATCTCCAAAATCCCAAGATACCGAACCTTCATCTCCAACCCATGAGAAATCAACAACATGAGGAGCGATACCAAAAATACTATCAATTTGAATTGAAGAAGCTAAAATCTCTACATTTGCAGTAATGTCTTCATCAATAAAGACTTGATCACTAGAAGAACAACCATTGTAATTGTTGGTAACTGTAAGTAAATAGGTGCCACCAGCATTAATTAAAGGAGTGGTAGTAGTAGCTGAGTTAACAATTGAGCCGTCAGTTGTTACCCACTGGTACGAAAAGTTCCCACTAGAAGACCCTATTCCTGAAAGGTTGATCTCGGGAATATTACAAGTGATGATTGAATCAACTCCAGCATTTGCAACGGGATGTATAGTGTCTATTCCAATTACAACCGAATCTGTTTTCCAGCAATGATTTATCGTGTCAAGAACAGTTAATAAATAGGTTCCCTCCTGGTTAATCGTAGGAGTAGTTGTAGTGGTTCCTTGGGTAATATTTCCGTTAGTTGTATTCCAATTATAAGTATAGTCATTACCAGTTGAAGAATTATTTCCATTGAGGTCAATTACTAAAGCGGTACAGGTAAGTACACTGTCTAATCCTGCATGAGCTGTTGGAACTATAGTGTCTACATAAAGATTAGAAGAGTCGACTACTTCACATCCGTTTGCTGCGGTTACAGTTACAACATATGCTCCAGCTAAATTAGTGTAATCAACACTTAGACTTTGTGCGCTTCCTCCTCCAGTAGGTGTACTCCATGAATAGGTGTTACCACCAGAAGCACTAAATGTCCCACTGCTGGTATTACAGTCTAATGTAATATCGTTGATTGGAGGAACAATAGGGTAGTTTTGATCAACTGTAATCGTTACAGCATCACTATTGGTGCACCCATTTGCCCCTGTTGTCGTTAAGGTATAAGTTGTCGTCGTACTTGGACTAGCAACTGGAGTGGCAATTGTAGCATCTGAAAGTCCACTAATTGGTGACCATTGAAAAGAACCGGTCCCCGATCCATTTATTGTATAAGTAGGTGTGGTGCAGGTTGTTGTGAAGTCTGTGCCTGCATCAACAGAAGGCAACCCTTTATCTACAGTAATCAAAATATCTTCTGTGTTTGTACAACCATTTGCTCCTGTAACTGTTAATGTGTAATTTGTAGTCGAACTTGGATTGGCTACTGGGTTAGCAATATTCGCGTTAGATAGTCCACTACTTGGACTCCAAGAATAAGAACCAGAACCAGTTCCATTAAGTGTGTGTGTTGGAGTAATACAGTTCGTGGTAAAATCAGTTCCTGCGCCAACAGTAGGTATTCCTTTATCTACATTAATAACAACATCATCTGTGTTAACACATCCGTTTCCATCTGTTACTGTTAGGGTATAGGTGGTGTTGCTTGTTGGGTTGGCTACAGGATTAGCTATACTTGCATTGGATAGACCAGAACTTGGGCTCCAAGAATAGTTACCACCTCCACTTCCACTAAGCGTGTGAGTAGGGTTGATACAATTTGTTGTAAAATCAGCTCCAGCATTCGTGTTAGGTAGTGCATGAACAGTATAAGGAATTGTCGTAGATCCAACACAGTTATTGTTGGTCGTTACAGATAATTGAACATTATATGTTCCAGCTGTACTATAAGTATGCGTAGGGTTTTGTTGCGTGGATGTATTTCCATCTCCAAAGTTCCATTGCCAAGCTGTCACAAATTCTTGCCCTGCGGAGGAGGAGGCATCAACAAATGAGGTGGACTGATTTTCACATACGCTAGCCGCTGTAAAAGTTGAAGTAGGAGGGGCTAAGGTTAAGTCAACAGTAGTGAAGACGCAGTATTGAACACCTCCGACAGTATAGTAAGATGTAGCTGTAACAGTTTCAGTTCCTGGGTTGTTAAAGGTTAAGTGAGCAGTCCAGTTGTTTCCTGTTAAATTCGCTGTTAGTGGAGTTTCAACGAAATTCCCAGAAATAACAACGGAATCAGTTGATGAGCCTGATACTGTACCATTTAAGTTAAATGAACAATTTTCAGATGCTCCAGATACATGTGAGGTAATGTTAACTCCTTGAGCAACAAATGGAGTGATGTTATCTACTAATACATAGCCTAAATGACCTCCATGAACTCTAAAATAAACATGACTAAAGTTTTGCGTAGGTGTAAAAGTTACAGTGTATGTTTGCCAGTTTAAATGAGTAATAATTGGAGAGCTCCATAAGAGACTTGTTGTCGCACATAGCGAATTTCCTCCATATAAATGAATCCCACATCGACTGCTATTATTGATTCCTCCCTGATTGGCATTAGTTGCTGCTAAATCAATCGTAAAAGTATAGGTCACATTGGCTATCATATTGCCACTCAATTGTTGAGAAGCACCTTCTAACCAGCTTGATCCACCATTTACAAATCCAACATAAGAGTTCCCATTTGATGGAGGTAGCGTAACTCCCCAATGACCAGGTTGAGTGTCAGGCGTTACACCACAGGTATTCCATGGTGATGGTGTAACGTGCTTACTTGGGGTACCTTCAAAAGAAGGATTGACTACCTGCAATGGAACTTGCTGATTACATTGTGACCAATAGTTGTTTATTCCTAATAACAGAGGAAGTATGATTGTAAAGTAGAGTCTTTTCATTGGGATAAAAATTTGTAAGGAACCCTCAATTTATTGAAAAGAATCAAGTTTAACAAAAAAATAACAACAAAAAAGATGAAATAATACATTATATAGACAAATATAATGTATTACGTGATACATAAAATAGCCGTTAACTAGAGTGATCACTGATTATCACCCACTTATGGTTTATTTTTTTCCAAATTAATGAGTAGTACCCCTCTAAATTTTTTAGCTCCTCAGAACGCTTTAGGTGCCACTTTCCAACAACATAAATGTACTTGTTGGAGAGCTGTTGAATGGTTAGGTTTTTAAAAGTTAATATTCCCATTTCCTCTTGGTTGGTGTATGTTTTTTTATAGTTGTTTAGTGTTGCGTCCCAACTATAATTAACTCCTGATTTTCCAATAAACATTAATGAATCTGATTCCCAGTAGTGTTGCATAAATCCTTCTAGGTCACCTTTGTTCCAACAATTTTCTTGTTCTTGCATGTATGTTCGAATAAGTACAATGTTTTTGTTGCTGCTGTTTTTTAGGTTAGAACAACTCACCAAGAAAGTTAGTATTATAAATAGAATGAATAGGTGTTTCATGATTTTTGGATATAAAAAAAGCCTTTAGTTCAACTAAAGGCTTCTCAAATTCTTATCAAATGCTATTAAGCAGCTAAAGCATTAACTTTCTTTGTTAATTTAGACTTTAAATTAGCAGCTTTTTTCTTATGAATAATATTTCTTTTAGCTAATTTATCCAACATACTACTTACTTTTGGTAGTAAATCAGAAGCTTCTTTCGCATCAGTAGATGCTCTTAACGCTTTAATAGCATTACGAGTTGTTTTGTGATAATACTTATTTCTAAGTCTTTTCTTCTCGTTTGATCTAATTCTTTTTAATGCTGACTTATGATTTGCCATTTTATAGTATTCTAATTATTAAGTTTATTGTGTAGCCCGTAGGGGAATCGAACCCCTGTTTCCAGGATGAAAACCTGGCGTCCTAACCCCTAGACGAACGGGCCAATAAGTTTAAGCAATTAACACTTTTTGTTAATGCGAGCGCAAATATATGAAGAGTTTTTGTTTTTACAAACTTTTTTTCAAAAAAATGTATTAAATAATATAGAATTAAAGTAGTTATCCAATAGAGGGGCTAAGATTACACTATATAATAGGAGTCGCTTTTAATAAAAAAATGTTTTTTCTAGAAACAAAAAAGCCTTTAGTTTAACTAAAGGCTTCTCAAATTCTTATTAAGTGCTATTAAGCGGCTAAAGCATTAACTTTCTTCGTTAATTTAGACTTTAAATTAGCAGCTTTTTTCTTATGAATAATATTTCTTTTAGCTAATTTATCCAACATACTACTCACTTTCGGTAGTAAATCAGAAGCTTCTTTTGAATCAGTTGAAGCTCTTAGAGCTTTGATAGCATTACGAGTTGTTTTATGATAATACTTATTTCTAAGTCTTTTCTTCTCGTTTGATCTAATTCTTTTTAATGCGGACTTGTGATTTGCCATTTTGTGAAAAAAAGTTTTGTGGAAATTTAAGTAGCCCGTAGGGGAATCGAACCCCTGTTTCCAGGATGAAAACCTGGCGTCCTAACCCCTAGACGAACGGGCCATTAAGAATGCAATACTGCTTATTTCGTTATTGCGAGTGCAAATATAAACAAAGTTATTTTAATTCTGCAATTATTTTTTAAAAATTATTCAATTTCTGTATTGTCTGCTGAAAATTTGAATCCTAATCGTTTGGCTGTCTTTAGTTTAAGACCGTCACTAATTTGTTTCATTTGATGAACAGAGACTTCTTTTACTAAATCATAAGGAGGTACTAACAAGTCGAAGTCTAAAGTGTATAAGATAACAGACTGTACAATGGCTTTAATTTGATCTTTATCTATTTTAGAATTAATTAAGTCATTATAAAGGAACCCTAACTGTCTTTTCCCTTCAACCATATAATGATTTTCTCGGTTAATAAATAAACGTGCTACAAGGTATCCGGCATCATTTACCCTATTATATTTGAAAGAATCGTTTAAGAAATTGTAAATATTAATCACACCAGTGTAACCTCTATTTTCATCAGCTTTTAAGTAACTGGTATTCCATAAACTATTCCCCTGATCAAATTTAAAAACATTAGTATGCATATTAAAGATTAGAATATCTCCAGCTATTCTTAGGTGAACCTCATGTTCATCAACATCTCTATATTCAACAATAACTCTATCGTCAATAGCTTTAATTCGGTGGCTTAAATCATCTCCAACTTCTTTTAATACTTGCTTCAATACTCTAAAATTGAGTAGCGTATTATTAAACAAGTCTTGTTTTAGTATACTTTTTTCTTTTACAATTTTAAAGATTAAATCTTGACTGTCATTAGCATCCATCATACTTATTGTTGTTTATTGCGTTTATCCAAAATTAGAATCAAAAAAATGGATAATAGGTTTTGTTCTTAAAAATTTAAATACCAAAAGTATACCATTTATTAATATACGTCAAAAAATGAATGATATAATTATAGACAAAAAATCCTAACCATGAATAGTCATAGTTAGGATCATGTCATTTAAAGAGAAAAAAGTACTTAATAAGCTTTTGCAAATAATACTTTTTTAGCAGATTTCTTTCCTGTATAAATACAAGTCCCCTCTTCTTCTTTAGAATCATAAGGGATACATCTTATTGTTGCTTTTGTTTCTTGTTTAATTTTTTCCTCTGTTTCAGCTGTCCCATCCCAGTGTGCTAGAATAAAGCCTCCTTTGTTGTTAAGAACCTCTTTGAATTCATCAAAACTCTCTACAGTTGTAGTGTTGTCCATTCTGAATTTTTTTGCGCGTTCTAAAAGGTTAACTTGAATTTCATCCAATAGCGCTTTAATTTTAGGAGCTAGCCCCTCTTGATCGTATCCTGTTTTACTTAAGGTGTCTCTCCTTGCAACTTCAACAGTGCCATTCTCTAGATCTTTTGGTCCAATAGCAATTCTTACTGGAACACCTTTCATTTCATATTCTGCAAACTTCCATCCTGGTTTACGCTTTGTATCATCATCAAATTTAACAATGATGCCTTGTGCTTGAAGCTCAGTTTTAATTTTATTGGCAACTTCAGAAATTTGAGCAAGTTGTTCTTCGCCTTTATATATAGGTACTATTGCTACATGAATAGGAGCTAGTTTAGGTGGTAATACTAAACCAAAATCATCACTATGTGTTAAAATTAAAGCCCCCATCAATCGAGTAGAAACACCCCATGAAGTAGCCCAAACATGCTCTTGTTTTCCATTGGCATCAGAAAATTTAACATCAAAAGCTTTAGCAAAATTTTGACCTAAAAAATGTGAGGTTCCTGCTTGCAAAGCTTTTCCATCCTGCATCAGCGCTTCAATACAATAAGTTTCATTCGCACCAGCAAAACGTTCGCTTTCAGTTTTCCAACCCTTTACAACCGGCATTGCCATATACTGTTCAGCAAAATCAGCATATACTTCAAGCATTTTTTCAGATTCAGCAATTGCTTCTTCTTTTGTCGCGTGAGCAGTATGCCCTTCTTGCCATAAGAACTCTGCTGTTCTTAAAAATAAACGTGTCCTCATTTCCCAACGTACAACATTGGCCCACTGGTTAATTAATAGTGGTAAATCTCTATAGGACTGAATCCAATTCTTAAAAGAATTCCAAATGATCGTTTCAGAAGTAGGGCGTACGATAAGTTCTTCTTCTAATTTAGCATCAGGATCGACTACAACACTTTTCCCATCTTCTCCTGTTTTAAGTCTGTAATGTGTAACTACAGCACATTCTTTTGCAAAGCCTTCAACATGTGCCGCCTCTTTGCTTAAATATGATTTAGGTATAAATAAAGGGAAATACGCATTTTGATGACCAGTTGCTTTAAATTGAGCATCTAAAATGGATTTCATGTTTTCCCATATTGCGTAACCATAAGGTTTAATGACCATGCTTCCTCTTACATCAGAATGCTCTGCAAGGTCTGCTTTTGTTACTAATTCATTGTACCAACCCGAAAAATCTTCGGCTCTTTTTGGTAAGCCTTTTGCCATAATATTTTGGTATGATTATTGTTAATTATCTGTTAACGCTAACAAAGTTAAAAATTAAAAAGTTTTTAGGTTAAAATAGTCGTTAAAGTTTTATTATATTTATATACTTATCGTAATTTGTACCATCATGAAAGCAATTTATAGTTCCATTCCAGTATTCGTTTTGTTATTTACATCTTGTGCTTCATCCTTAAATTTAGCTTACGAGGATGATTTGTATGCTGATGAAGAAAATATATATATTGCCCAAATGAATGAAGAAAGTACCGAAGGTGCAGATGATTATTATGACCCGAATTATTCAGATGTTTATAAATCTGATTATTTTTCAGAAGAAGAAAACGAGAGGTTTAGTGATGATGATCGTTATTTTGGGTCTCCCAATGCTGGATTTTACAATAATAGTTTTAACCCTTATTTTGGATATGGATTTAATAATTCTTTTTATTCGAACAATGCTTGGGGTAATCCTTATAATTACAACTCCTTTGGCTATAACCCTTATTGTATAAGTTGTGGTGGATTTGGTTATAATCCTTACTTTGGAAATTCCTACAATGCTTGGGGAACTCCATATAATAATTTTGGCTATGGTTATTACACTAACAACTTTGGTTATAATCCTTATTATGGAACTTATAATCCCTACTATGGTGGTTATTATGGAGGGAATAATAATAGTTTTGCAAACAATGATATGGTAAAACCGACTGGGGGGCATCGAGGTAGAGGTGTGAGTACTGGTTCTAGGCATGGTTCTTCTTATCGATTCTCTAATGGTTTGTCTAACCATGGGAATACTAGTAATACTACAAATAGTGGAAATGAAGGGTATACTCATGTAGTACCAACAGGGATGAAAGTTGTAGATAATGATGTCATCAGTGCAAAAGAACCTGTTAAAACGGAGTATAAACCTACCTACAATCATTCAATTTCTTCCATTAACAATGCTCAACAAAGTTATAGTAGTAATACCTCTAAGCGAATCAGTAATGAAAGACCAACGGTTAGCTCAAGTTCGAACTCAGCTTGGAACAATGCTAGACAACCTGCGAGGGCTAGTTCAGGCTCTTCAAGGTATCAATCTGATTCGAGGAGAGCGCTATCTGCTTCTCCAAGTGGAGCAAAAGAAAGCTCGAGAGCTTCTTCTTCGTACAGAATGAATTCATCCTATAAAGGGAATTCGTCGAGAACGTATACCACTCCGTCAAGAAGTAATTCTAGTTATTCTGGTAGTAGTAGAAGTTCTTCTAGTTATTCCAGATCAAGTGGAAGTAGTAGATCTTCAAGTAGTGTTTCAAGAAGTTCAGGAAGCTCGTCTAGAGCAGGAGGAAGAAGATAGGAGCTAAATCTAATCTATTTTATTATGACAATGCAATTTAATTTTACATTGATAGGGCTGTTATGCTTTGTTTATACTTCTTTTCTAGCACAAAACGAAGAGGATGCACTCCGTTTTTCAACAACTGATGTACAAGGTACAGCTCGATATGCAAGTATGGGAGGTGCTTTTGGGGCGCTAGGAGCTGATATTTCAGTGTTGAGCGTCAATCCAGCAGGAATGGGGAGGTATAAAGCCGATGTACTAACAGGTACAGTCAACTTGGGGGTAGGGTACACAGGAGCCACACTAAACGGAGAAGAAACATTGACTAATTCAGAAAACTTTGATTTGAATAACTTAGGAATTATAGGAGTATCCAATACTAGAGTAGATAACCCAAGTCCATGGCGTAAAGTCCAATTTGGATTTGCCTATAACCGGTTAGCAGAGTTCAACGATAAATATGCTGTTAATGGTGTCAATGACGCTTCTTTTTCCTATGTCTTGGCTGATAGAGGGTATGGTCGAACACCAAATGAAATCTATGGATTTGATCAACATTACGCTGGGTTAGCTTATGAGAATTATTTAATTGATCATGTTGTTGATTCTAGTCAACAATGGTATGTCACTCAAATGCATAATGATTATGGAGGGGGGATAACTCATGAGCACTATGTTGAAACAGTTGGTAGGATAGGGGAAAGCGCATTTTCTATTGCAGGGAATTATTCAGATAAGTTGTATTTAGGGGCTACTGTTGGTGTAGATAAAATTCAATATAGTCGTACTAAGACACATTTTGAAGCTTCTAATTCAGATTCACTAGCAATAGATAATTTTACATTTGTTGAAAATTTAACTACTCGTGGTAATGGAGTGAACCTTAAAGTTGGAGCAATCATACTTCCGCAATCATGGTTGAGGCTAGGGATAGCAATGCATACTCCAACCAATTATTACTATATGCGAGATACATGGAACTCTGAAATAATAACAAATTTTAAAAATGGAGATCGTTTTTCGGAAGAATCTCTTTCCTCTAGTTATGTCTATAAAATGAGGACTCCTGGTAAACTCATGGGGAGTTTAGCATTGGTCTCAAAAAAACTGGGGCTGTTGAGTGTAGATTGTGAGTATATTAATTATGGAAATGTATTGCTTAAAAATCATCAAGGGGCAGGAGATTCTTACGATTTTAATTATGAGAATACTGTTTCTGAGCAGATTTATCAATCAGCCTTAAATATAAGAGTAGGAGGAGAGTATAAGATTACAAATTATTTAATGGCAAGAGCTGGATATGCAGTTAACGGCCAGCCATTTAAAAATGAGTACAAAGATCAAGCAACTCCCAAAATAAAGTATTCATTGGGGCTAGGGTTTAGAACGGAACAGTTTTTTATAGATGCAGCTGTAGTGCATTCACAACAAAAGGAAAACTATTTCTTATATGATCCTATATTAATTGAAAATGCAGCTCCAACCAAAAAATGGACGAATGCATTAGTGACACTTGGTTTTAAAATTTAAAAAAATGTTAGCTTTGTGGTTCAAATCCATATATTCTTTAGTATGAAATCAATTTTTATTACACTATTTATCTCTATTTATTCTTTTGCAGTTATTGGGCAATTAAAAGAATTAACTTTAGAAGATGCTGTTTTAGGTTATTATAAAGGCTTGTATCCAGAGTCTTTAAGAAATTTGCAGTGGGTTAAAAATACAAGTAATTATGCTTATGTGACAGTTGATGGGCTGATTATAAAGTCGGCAAAAAATCAGAAAACGATACAAACCATCACTTTGGATGAGCTAAAAGTTAAAGTAGCAAGCTTAGAATATTTTCCATACATCGAATACATTAATGGTGAGCTATTGGTTTTTAGAACCCCTAAAGCTATTGTGTATTATGATTATAAGCGAAAAAATGCTGAAGAGGTTGCTTATCATGCAGAAGGAGAAAACTTAGATGTTGATTATGCTACTCGAAATATTGCTTATACATTATCCAATAATCTTTCTGTTGTTACTGAGGGGAAAAATAAGGTAGTTACTGAGAATACAAATGGAAATATAGTTTCAGGTCAAGCAATTCATCGTTTTGAGTTTGGGATTAGCAAAGGAACATTTTGGTCGCCTATGGGGAATCAATTGGCTTTTTCTCAAAAGGACGAAACCAATGTTGCGGATTATCCTTTGTTAGATATCAATACGACTCCAGGACAACTAAAATCGATTAAGTATCCTATGGCAGGGCAAAAAAGTGAGCATGGTAAGATTGGGATTTATAATACAGAAAATGGAAAAGTTACTTACTTGAAAACAGGAGCGCCTTTAGATCATTTCTTAACCAATACGACTTGGGGTCCAGAACAAAAATACGTCTATCTAGCTGAAGTTAATAGAGATCAAAATCACATGTGGTTGAACAAGTATGATGTGACTACAGGAGAAAAAGTGAAAACGTTATTTGAAGAACAAAATGATAAATGGGTAGAGCCTGAACATGGATTGTATTTCTTACCTAATAATCCTAAGGAGTTTTTGTGGTTAAGTGAAAGAGATGGTTTTATGAATATTTACCACTATTCAACAGAAGGTGAATTATTAGGTCAAATTACTCGTGTTAAATGGGTAATTGATGAAATTTTAGGTTTTGATAATAAAGGAGAGCATGTCCTATTTGAAGGAACTGGTGAAGATCCAAGAGAATTACATGCATTTAAAGTTAATTTGAAAACAAAAGCAATTGATCAGCTAACAAAAGAACCTGGAGTGCACCATGTTCAGTATAATGCTAAGTTTGATTTAATGATTGATAGTTATAGTAGTCTTTCAACGCCTAAAAAAATAAATGTTATTCCTGTGAATAAAGGGAAAGAGCTAGCGTTGTTAACTGCCGATAATCCTCTGAAAGATTATAAATATGGAACAACTGAATTGGTAACTTTAACCTCTAAAAGTGGAGAAGATTTATATGGAAGGTTAATTAAACCTCACGATTTTGATGCTAGTAAAAAATATCCGGTTTTAGTGTATGTTTATGGAGGGCCTCATGCACAGCTTGTTACAAATGATTGGCTTGGTGGAGCAAGTATGTGGATGTATTGGATGGCTGAACAAGGTTATGTAGTCTTTACTGTAGATGGAAGAGGTTCAAAACATAGAGGCTTCCAGTTTGAAAGTGGAATTCACAGGCAACTAGGAACATTAGAGATTGAAGATCAATTAACAGGAGTAGAATATTTAAAAAGCTTATCTTATATAGACTCCAAAAGAATGGCTGTGCACGGTTGGAGCTTTGGAGGTTTTATGACAACTTCCTTAATGTTAAGAACTCCAGGTACATTCACAACAGGTGTAGCAGGTGGCCCTGTTATTGACTGGAAATGGTACGAAATTATGTATGGTGAAAGGTATATGGACCAACCACAACAAAATAAAGAGGGGTATGAAAAGGCTAGTTTATTGAACTATGTTAAAAACCTAGATGGTGATTTATTAATGATACATGGAACAGTCGATGATGTTGTTGTTATGCAGCATAATTTAGCCTTTGTTCAGCAATGTGTAAAAGAAGGTGTTCAAATAGATTTTTTCCCTTACCCAATGCATCCACATAATGTAAGAGGTAAGGATAGAGTTCATTTAATGACTAAAGTCTTAAACTATATTTTAGAAAAGAATCAATAACTAATCATCTAATAGATCTGATTGTTTTAACTGGTCTTTTTTATATTCTTTTTGGATAGTTCTTACTCCAGAATAAGTTAACAATAAAGAAAAAATAAGCAGTAGTGTTACTTCTATTTTGATGTTCTGCTGTACATCGAATAATTTAGCGAGTCTGGCATCTTGCAAGAGGTAAATAGAGGTCGCTGTACTAGCAACTCCTATGAGTATAAAAAAATAGCCTACAAATAATTTAGCCTTAGTCATCATAAGTATTCAACGGACTTATGATGATATAGTTTCAAGCTTTTTATCTTTTTATTAGTTTTTGCGAGTGTGTATTCTTTTGCGTTGTAATTGAAATGGTGTAAATACCAGGTTTTAATGTTGCTTCAGGAATATAAATCTTTGACGTGTTATTCAGTTCACTTGAGTAGATTCGTTGGCCTGAAAGGTTGGTGATGTTCAAATATCCATGTTTAATATTCTGAAAACACTGAATAGTAAAGCTTTCAGATGTAGGATTCGGAAAAATCGAAAATAACACCGTAGAGGACTCATCAATGCTAACACTGTTGATAAGTTTGCAGTTAGAAGTATCAACACAATTATTTAAAGAGATTTCAACAGCGTAGTTACCATTGCTATAAGGGGTATAAGTCGCAGCATTAGCACCGTTGATAATAGCGAAATTATCGTCACAATTTAACCATTGATAACTGGCGTTTGTTTCGTTAGCTGTTAAATGAATACCAGATTGCGTAACAGAGGTGTCAATTGTTTGTATGGTAAGATTGATAGTGATAATACTATCACACCCAACATAATTCGTAATGGTGTCGGTATAGGTTCCAGAGTTCATTATTGTTCTTCCACTAGGACTGATATAACTGTGGCACTCTTCAGTAGTTAAGGTACTGTAAGACTGTTGTATATTTAGGTTTATAGTGATAATACTGTCGCAGCCTGCAGTGTTGGTAATGGTGTCATTGTAGGTTCCTGAAGACGTGAATAGTTGTCCACTAGGACTAGTATAACTGTTACATTCATCAATATATAGCGTGTCAAACGATTGTAAAATAGTTAAGTTGATGGTAATGATGCTGTCGCAACCGAGGTGATTGATAATAGTGTCTGTATAGACTCCAGAAGCAGTCCAATTAACTCCACTTGGACTGGTGTAGTTGTTGCATTCATCAATATCAATAGAAGAGAATGAGTTGTTAATGATCAAATTAATTGTAATAATGCTGTCGCATCCGTAGAGATTAGGGATAGTGTCAAAATAAGTTCCTGATTGAGAAAGGGGGATTCCACTAGGAGTAACATAGTTGGAGCAAACTACAGTGTCAACGGTACTGTATGATTCGTGATTAATAATGGTTAACATTACAATGCTATCACATCCAGTATTACTGGTCAGTGTATCCGTATATACGCCTGCTGTGGTTAGTGGACTACCATTAAATAAGATGGTGTCACCTGTGCAAATGTCTTCAATTGTAGTGCTGTAGCTAGGAGGGCAAAAATTACAATTGCTGATTTGATTAGGACTAGAGAAGACATAGCCTAATTGAGGAAAGTTAGATTGATAGGTGGTGGAATAACCACTTCCAAAAGTAAAGATATGATTGTTGGAATTAATTGCAATACTATTAATCGGTCCGCCGTTGATATCACTCCAGTTACTGTCGGATATTTTAGTTGGAATATAAGCTTTTGAAAGGAAAGCAGAGTATGAAGTGCTATCTCCCACTTGTCCTCCATTGTTTCTCCCCCAAGCCCATAAGGATCCATCAGTTTGTATTGCAAGAGAATGTTCATAACCAGCAGCAGCCTTAATCCATCGATGTAAGGTGTCTATTTGATAAGGTATGCCTTTACTAGTAGTTGTTCCATCACCAAGTTGGGCGTAGAGATTTCTTCCCCAAGTCCAAAGTGTACTATCATTCTTGATTCCTACAGAGTGCATTCCTCCTCCATGAATTGTTACCCATTTATCGGTTCCAACTTGCATAGGAACTCTTAAATTTCCTCCTCTTCCAGCTTGTCCATGTTGATCACTCCCCCAAGACCATAACGTACTGTCAGCTTTTATTCCAAATGAGTGTTTAGCTCCAGCATTGATGTAAACCCAGTTGGAATCACTTCCGATTTGAATAGGAGTGTGACGAGTAGTTGTTGTCCCATCGCCTAGCTGACCATTATAATTATATCCCCAAGCCCAAAGTGTACCATCGTTTTTTAGAGCTAGGGCAAACTCAGAGCCTGCAGAAACCATATTCCAAGTTGAGTCTGTCCCAACTTGTGTTGGGGTTGTCTTTTTGAAAACAAATGAACCTAATCCCAATTGTCCTCTTCCATTTCTTCCCCAAGTCCATAAAGTGCCGTCTGTTTTTGTTGCAACAGAAAAGAAAAAACCATTAGCAATAGAGTGCCAAGTTGTATCGTTGGAGATTTGTATCGGTAATACAGCATGCGTATAAGTGCTACCATTACCCAATTGTCCATCATTGTTTTGTCCCCATGCCCAAAGCGTTCCATCTTCTTTAATGGCTAGAGTATGACCACTTTGGTAGGCCATACTAGATGTAGCTTTCCTCCAATGCATAGATGTGTCAACAGGTTGGGGAGTGTTTTTGTTTTTACCGTTACCAAATTGAGCATGATTGTTTCTACCCCATCCCCATAGTGAACGGTTAGTTTGTAGAGCTAAACTGTACAGATTTCCAGCAATAACTTTTTCCCAATTGTTTGCAGTTCCAATTTGAACAGGTGCTGTTTTATTGGTGATTGAATTGTCGCCAAGTTGCCCAAAGTTATTGACCCCGACAGCCCAAAGCGTGCCATTGTTTTTGACAAAAAGAGCGTGATTTAGATGACTGCAATCTAGACTTTTCCAATCAGAATCATTTCCAACTCTTATTGGTGTTCTGTTGGAGTTATTCCATGTCCATAAGCTCCCATCGCTCTTAATACCATAATCGGTATAATTTCCTTTCGATACTGCTTTCCATTGTCCATTATCAATAGCCTGTGTTCCTCCTGAATTGATAAGCCAAAGTGATCGATCAGCTTTGATTCCAAGGCTTCTTTCTTTACCAGAACTAATCGCTATCCAAGTTGTGTCTGTTTCAATTTGAGTAGGTGAAGTCGTTCTATTACGTCCCCATGACCACAATGAACCATTACTTTTTAGTGCAATCATAAAATCAGGACCACAAGAAATTGCTGCCCAATCTCTATTCATATCTAATTGGGTAGGCGTCCAAAGGTTGGTTGTTGTCCCATTACCTATTTGTCCATAAGAATTGTCTCCCCATGTCCATAAAGCTCCAGAGTCTGTAATCGCAGCATAATAAGCAGTTCCTGTTGATACTGCTTTCCATTTTTGAGAAGAGTCAACGAGGTTAGGATGATTTAAGGTTCGTTCGTAGGTATACCTACTGCCTCCCCAGCGCCATAAAGAACTGTCTGATTTTATGGCAAGTGTTTGGTCGTATTTCGAAGCGACTTCAAGCCAACATTGGGCATTTAGATAATAGGAAGAAGTAAAAAATAATAAGACAAATAGTAGGATTTTCATGTCACAAAGTTAAATAAATACGAGTAAACAAATGATGAATTTTAAAGTAGAATACATCTCAAAATTTATTAGGTTCATTTTTTATTACAAGAAGTTTCTTTATATTTGATTCTTCAACCATTTTTTTAAGTAAACAACGCCTATGAAATCTATAATTTTAACGCTTATTTCATTTCTTATATCATGGTTTACATTTGCAGGAGATGTAACACTTAATCAAGCTTTAGCAGTAGCAAAAACACATTTTGCCCAAGAGAAAAGGATGAATTTAAGTACTGTGAATGTTCATTTAGCAACTCAAAAAAACTATATAGATGTTGCTGGAGTTCAGCATGTAGCTTATTATGTCTTAAATGTAAACCAAAATCAAGGGTTTGTAATCGTCTCAGGAGATGATAAAACAATTCCGGTTTTAGGATATGTGGATCAAGGAAGTTATGATGCGCAAAAACTACCTAATGGATTGAGAAAATTAATGTTTGCTTATGCAAGGGAAGTTAAAAATATAGCCCAAGATTATCATATTACCACAACAGCATCTATTCGTAGCCAATGGCAAGATTTAGCTAATGGAGTTATCGCTCAAAATAGAGCAAGTAGTGTTAGTCCATTGTTAACGACCGAATGGAGTCAATCTTCTGGAGGATATAATTTATTTTGCCCTACAGGAACACCAACAGGTTGTGTTGCAACGGCTACAGCTCAAATTATGAAGTATCATAACCACCCTGCTCAAGGAAATGGTTCTCATTCATATAACCATACAGATTTTGGAACGCTTTCAGCTAATTTTGGAGCAACAACTTATGATTGGGCAAATATGCCTAATTCATTGTCTGGTTCACCAACGCAAACTGAAAAAGAAGCTATAGCAACATTGATGTACCATGTCGGGGTTTCTTTAGATATGAATTATAGTCCAGGAAGTAGTGGGGCATTTAGTCGTTTAGTTCCAGATGCTTTAAAAGATCACTTCTCTTACGATAATAGTGCACAATTTATTAAAAGAAGCTATTATTCATTAACGTCATGGAAGAATAAATTAAAAACAGAATTAGATGTCGCTAGACCAGTTTATCACAGTGGTTTTTGTGCTAATCCACAGGCAGGCCATGCTTTTGTAATTGATGGTTACGATACCGACGATAAATTCCATGTGAATTGGGGATGGGGTGGATATGCTGATGGTTATTTTGAGATTAACAACTTAAACCCAGGGTCAACTTATACTTTTAACGATACGCAAAGTGCAATTATTAAAATTAAACCATTGGCAAATAATGTTGATGTGAGAATGTTTGGTGATATTATTGTCGCTCCTACAACTATTCCATTTAATGCTCCATTTACAGTTACAGCAGATATTGCAAATTATGGAAATGTCACTTATAGCGGTTCTGTCAAAGCTTCTTTATTCGATTTAAATGATGCCTTTGTAGGAAATGTTGAATTGCTAACTAATGTCACAATCGCGTCGAATGACTATGCTTCTTTGACTTTCTCTTCAACAGGGATGAATGTCCCTCCAGGGAATTACAAATTAGGAATTTATGTTCAAAATACAGCTAACAGTACTTGGATGTTGGCTTCACCAGACGGCTTTACCAATCCTTTAGGTGTTTCGATTAATGGAACGAATCCGCAAGGATTATTATCTAATGGTAATATTTTGGTAAACCCAGATCCAATCGAAAAAGATCAGCCTTTTCAGATAGAGTTTGATATTTTAAACAACAGTGCTTTAGATTTTAATGGAGAAATTTCAATCGACTTACATGAACTAAATGGAGATTGGGTTACAGAAGTTCAAGGTGGAACATATTCAATCTTGGCAAATGCTTCAGAGCACATTGTATACAATCATACAGGTTTAGACAATGATCCAGGAAGTTATAAATTCGTTATTTGGCATAAACCAAATGGAGGGAGTTGGGAAATCATAGCCGATGGAAATTACCCCAATTCGATTACCGTTGATATTGTAGGGTTGAACTTTTCAGTTAATGTGCCAGATATGTACGAAAACAACAATTCAGAAGCTATGGCCTATGAAGTCCCAGTGTCGTGGACACAAGATGAATTTACATTTTTATCTTCTACTTCAAATATACATTCGGTAACTGAGGATAGTAACGATTATTATAAGTTTGAATTAGAACCAGGATATGAGTATACTGTTTATACAAGAGTGCATGATAATTACAGTTCATTAACTGGAATGTATACGAATGATGTGGTGTTTAAAGTTTATAATGGAACTAATTGGTCTAATTTTTATGATGATGGTGAGATGGATACCATTACCATTACGAACAATACAGCCACAAGTAAGTATCTATTAGTTGATGTTGTACCATTTTTCTACAATGACTTAGGGACATACGACTTAGAAGTAAGTGTACAAAGAGCAGGTTTTGTTTCCATTGTTGAAGAAAATTCAGTTGAGGTAACGGTCTATCCCAACCCTGTTTCAGAAGTTTTAAACATAGCTCTAAATGGTAACGTTGTGAGTGAAGTTACTTTAACATCAGCAGAAGGAAAGGTTATTCGTAAAGAAAATACACTTCAAGGAGAGTCTATACAGATGAATTTATCTGATGTATCAGAAGGTATTTATTACGTTAATATATTTGATGGAAATACAGTGCTAACAAAGCAAGTGAATGTTGTAAAGTAAACAGAAAATAAAAGAGAAATAAAAAAAGGCTCGTACAAATAATTAATGTACGAGCCTTTTGCTTTTTAGGTATTTGTTTTATTTTTTTATCGCTTGATTGACTAAATGCCAGGCAACGACACCATAACTAATCGATACATTTAAAGAATGCTTAGTTCCAAATTGGGGGATTTCAATACAGCCATCTGCAGCATTAATGACTTGTTGTTCAACACCTTTGACCTCATTTCCAAAGACAAGAGCAATAGGTTCGTTATTGTAGTTAAAGTTTTCGAGAGAAATAGTGTTTTCAGCTTGTTCAATAGCGTAAACTTTATAGCCTTTTGTTTGTAATACATCAACAACTTCTATAGTGTTTTCATTGTAAAACCAATCAACAGAATCAGTAGCGCCCAAGGCTGTTTTTTGAATTTCACGATGTGGTGGAGTAGCGGTAATACCACATAGATATATTGCCTCAATATTAAAGGCATCAGAAGTTCTAAAGAATGAACCAACATTGTTTAAACTTCTAATATTGTCAAGAATGACCACAATAGGTGTTTTGTCTTGTTGTTTATATTCGTCTACAGAAACACGATTTAATTCCGTAAGTTTTAATTTCCTGTTCATAACTAATACAAAGTGTTGTTTTTTTAGAAAAGCAAAGTTAGCAGTCTATCGTTATATTTGCTAACTAAACGTTATATAAATTGTATGGCAACTAAAACAGCTAAGAAATCAACAAGTAAATCAAAAAAGGTAACTCCTTTGATGCAACAATACAATCAAATTAAGTCGAAGTATCCAGATGCTTTATTGTTGTTTCGTGTAGGGGATTTTTATGAGACTTTTGGTCAGGATGCTGTTGTGGCTTCTAAAATTTTGGGAATTGTTTTAACAGCTCGAAATAACGGAGGATCAAATTTAGAGTTAGCCGGCTTCCCTCACCATTCGCTTGAAACGTATTTACCTAAGCTAGTTAGAGCTGGTCAACGTGTAGCGATTTGTGATCAATTAGAAGATCCAAAACAAACCAAAAAAATAGTAAAACGTGGGGTTACTGAATTGGTAACTCCAGGAGTTGCGTTTAATGAACAAGTGCTCGAAAATAAGAAAAACAACTTTTTAGCGGCTGTACACTTCGATAAGAAGCAAGTAGGGGTAGCGTTTTTAGATGTTTCAACTGGTGAGTTTCTGGTAGCAGAGGGTGAAGCGAGCTATATTGATAAGTTATTACAGGGGTTTAATCCAAGTGAAGTTTTATTTCAAAGGAATAACGATAAAAGAATTATTGAAAATTTCGGTGATAAATTTTACACTTATAAATTGGAGGATTGGGTTTTTACAGATGATTATAGCCAAGAAACCTTGCTAAAACATTTTGGAACAAATTCATTGAAAGGGTTTGGGGTAGAAAACCTAACGACCGCAATTGTCGCTGCTGGAGCTGCTTTACATTATTTAGCAGATACACAGCACAGTAAGGTAAGTCATATTACGAATATTTCTCGTCTGGATGAGGACAATTATGTATGGTTAGACCGTTTTACTATTCGTAATTTAGAGTTGGTTTATTCTCATAACGAAGGGGCTACAACACTAATCGATGTTTTGGATGCTACAATTTCTCCTATGGGAGGAAGAATGCTAAAACGATGGGTAGTGCTCCCTTTAAAAGATAAAAAAGCTATAGATAGCCGTCTGGACGTAGTGCAATATTTTACAGAGCATCACGATTTTGTAGAAGATATTACGACACACCTCAAACGAATAGGTGATTTGGAGCGTTTAATATCGAAAGTAGCAGCAGCAAGAATTTCACCTAGAGAAACAGTGCACCTTAAGTATTCATTGTTAGCATTAGAGCCAATTAAAACGTTATGTGAGCAATCAAATAATAAAGCACTTCAAAAAATAGCAGAACAGATAAATGTCTGTCAACTCATTAGTGAAAAGATTGAAAAGGAATTACAAGATGATGCTCCTGTGATTGTTTCAAAAGGAAATGTCATTAAAGATGGGGTCAATCAAGAGCTCGATAGTTTAAGAGCAATAGCCTACAAAGGCAAGGATTATTTATTGCAAATGCAAGAGCGTTTGATGGAGGAAACAGGAATAGGTAAGCTTAAAATTGCTTTTAACAATGTCTTTGGGTATTATATTGAAGTACGTCATACACATAAAGATAAAGTTCCTGAAAATTGGGTGAGAAAACAAACGTTAACTCAAGCGGAACGTTATATTACGGAAGAGTTAAAAGAGTATGAAACAAAAATATTAGGAGCTGAAGAAAAAATTTTAGCAATAGAATCTAAGTTGTTTGAAGACTTAGTTTTTGCCATAGCTGATTATATTCAGCCCATTCAATACAATGCATCGTTAATCGCACGATTAGATTGTTTGTTGTCCTTTGGGAAAATTGCTTTAAAAAATAATTATACTCGACCAACAATCAATGATTCGAAAGCTTTGGATATTAGAGAAGGTCGTCACCCTGTTATAGAACAAAATTTACCATTAGGAGAGTCTTATGTAAGCAATGATGTCTTTCTAGATGATCAGTCCCAACAAATCATTATGATTACTGGTCCAAATATGAGTGGTAAATCAGCATTGTTGAGGCAAACTGCTTTGATTACATTGATGGCGCAAATGGGAAGTTTTGTTCCTGCAAAAAGTGCTGATATAGGTATTGTAGATAAAGTATTTACTCGGGTAGGAGCAAGTGATAATATTTCGAGTGGAGAATCTACATTTATGGTGGAGATGAATGAAACAGCTAGTATTTTAAATAACTTTTCAGATAGAAGTTTAGTCCTACTCGATGAAATTGGTCGTGGGACAAGTACTTATGATGGTATTTCGATCGCCTGGGCAATAGCAGAGTTTATTCATCAAAACCCTAAAGCAAGAGCAAAAACCTTATTTGCAACCCATTATCATGAGCTAAATGATATGGAAAATGCATTTGATAGGATTAAAAACTATAATGTTTCGGTAAAGGAAATTAATAAAAAAATAATTTTCTTGAGAAAGCTAGTCAGAGGAGGAAGTGAGCATAGTTTTGGTATACATGTGGCAAAGGTTGCTGGAATGCCTAAACAGGTTTTAGACAGGGCAAATCAAATTTTAAAGAAGTTAGAAAAATCTCATGGTGCTGAGGAAATGAGTAACAAGACTAAAGAATTAGCAGATGAAGCTGGAATGCAGTTGAGCTTTTTTAAACTCGATGACCCAATTTTAGAACAGGTAAAAGAAGAAATCATTAACATAGATATCAATACATTAACACCTGTTGAGGCGCTAATGAAACTGAATGAGATTAAGAAATTGGTTGGAGGGAAAGTATAAGTGATTTGAGAATTAGATAATTAGCTGATTTGATGGTTGCTTGATCTTTATTTTGCGATATACTAAATAATTACTTAATTGAACATTAAGGTTAAACGTCTTCATAATTAGGAATCCCTTTTAAATAAGCAAAACTATTTTTTATAAGGTCTATCTTCCCACAATATGTTTGTAGCCCATTGGTAAGGACAATGTATGGAGCTCCAATTTGAGCATTGTATCTTAAAGCTTGGTGGAAAGCCTCTTGGGTAATTTTTACAGATGGAGCTTTACATTCAATAATAGCAATGGGTCTAGCGTTATTATTGAATAGTACAGCATCAAAACGTTGCTTCAAGCCATTTACGTTGACAAGTTTTTCAACAGCTATTAATGATTTTGGGTAGCCTTTTTCTTTCAAGACATACATTAATACATGTTGTCTTACCCATTCTTCAGGGGTTAAAACCATCCATTTTTTTCGAAATTCATCAAAAATTAAGACTTTATCTTGTTGCCTTTTTATGGAAAAATCGTATTGAGGAAAGTTTAGTTCTTGCATGTTTATCTCTATTCTTTCTCAACAAGTTCTTTAATTTGTTGAAGTATTTGCCCAAGGCTATTTTCTGTATGACATTTATTCTCTTCATTGGAGAATCCAATTTGCTTCCATGTAAATAGAACGCGATTATTGGTTTGTTTTTCAAGCTTATAGATTACTGCGCAATAGTTTTCTGGGGTGTCTGGTAAACCAGAAAAGCCAGACCAATAATTGTATCGGATATATTCATTTTCAATGACCTCTAAAACATTTCCTTTATCTTGATACTTTTGACCATTAAATTCTCCTTCAAAACGAATTGTACTTCCAACGTTCCAATCGGATGTTGTTTGTGTACCAAATAGATATTGTTCAATTTTTTGAGGGTTTATTAAAGCATCCCAAACAGCTTCGGGAGCTGCTTCTATTTCAATACTTTTATTGACTTTTAATGACTGGTCCATGGTAAGAATTTTTTAGCATTTAAAATTAAACAAATATTTGAATAGGAGGATTTATTGGTCTTTAAACTTAAAGCCTTTTTCATTTGCAGATTTCTTAATTGCTTCCAGCATAGAGTTTTCTAAGGAGTTTTCTTTATTCGTTGTTTTTTGTTGTTTAGTTATAAATGCCTCTCTCTTTTTTCCGAGCTCTTGAATTTGTTTTTTGAAAATGTTTCTTTTTCTCAAATTACCCAATAAGAAAGCTTGTTGTTCTTCTAAACTCATCTTCTGCATGATTTCTGGAAGTTCATCTTTACTTAAAGTGTTAAGAATGGTGGAGTCTTCTTCCATTTTGTCAATAAGGTCCCAGTTGGTGTTTTTATACATTTTGGAAGTTTTTGAAATGGTACGCGCTACATTATTTTCCATGCTATAGGATGTCGCGTTTAAGTCTTGTCTTTTTTGTTTGTCAGAAAAGGTAACCCAATGTTTCCCATATCCAATATAGGTGCTGTTTAATGAGTCATTAAGCGAACTAATCTGTACATCAAATGGAGAAGCAATATACGTGGTTGTTTGGTCCATATCAATATTAAGGTATTCTCCTCCTGTGATGCGAGCTCCGTCTTCCCATCCAGTTGTTTTTCCATCAAGGTAATCACCACAGTAGATTGTATTGATGATTATATTTTTTTCTTTAGCATTCGCGCAAGCCTTTTCGAAGTTGATCGGACCTTGAGTAAAGGTTTCATTTCCCGCTATAAAAATGGCATTTAATCCATCTTGTTTTTGTCCCCATTCTAATTGATTGATTGCTGACTGGATGACGTATCCACAATATTCACTTCCTCCATTTGTTTTTAGTTCAAATAATCTTTCAGAAATTTCATCTAAATCATTGGTTAATGGTGCGATTTGCCTAACGAATCCATCAGTCACGACTAAATGATCATTACCATATTCATATAAAGCAATTTTAATAGCAGCTTCCTCTCCTTCTTTATTAGCTTTTGTTAGTTGATTGATTATTTTCCAAAGCTGAGATTTTGCTTGTTCAATTAAGCCATCCATACTGTTGCTGGTGTCTAGCAATAATGCGATGTTAATAGTCTTAGAGCTTCCCGAAGTCACCGTTTCAGCAGTTTCGCTGGTGTCTTTTGGTACTGTGCTAATGTTTTTATCGGTTGTATTTTTACATGCGGATAGAAGAAGAATGCCAGATAGAAAAAACAGGTTGATTATTTTCAATGTTTGATAGCTTTTTATCATAAAGATACTTTTTTAGTCATATTAGAATTAATGAATGAAAATTACAATTCACTTTTGGTATCAGCAATAGGGATATATATAAAAAATCATAAATAATTAAAGTATCATACTCGATTATGTAGTATTTTAGCGTGAAATTGACTAGCTACACAAAAACTTAAGAATATGAAAACAAAAGAAGAAATTGTAAATAATTGGTTGCCAAGATATACAGGGGTAGAGTTAGAGGACTTTGGAAAAACAATTCTATTGACCAATTTTAATAATTATGTAGAATTATTTGCTCAAAAGTATGGCGTTGAGATTGATGGTAAAAACAAGGCGATGCCAAGTGCAACAGCAGATGATATTACCATTATTAACTTTGGAATGGGTGCTGCAAATGCTGCAACAATTATGGACTTGTTGGGAGCAATAAGACCTAAAGGTGTTTTATTTTTAGGGAAATGTGGAGGCTTAAAAAAGAAGAATAAAATAGGGGATATGATCTTACCTATTGCCGCTATCAAAGGAGAAGGGGCTTCCAATAATTACTTTCCTGTTGAAGTACCAGCCTTACCAGCTTTTAATTTGCAAAGGGCTGTTTCACACGCTACTAGAGAGCACGATTTAGATTATTGGACAGGAACTGTTTATACAACAAGTAGAAGAGTTTGGGAGCACGATAATAAATTTAAGAAGTACTTGCGTAAAATTAGAGCAATGGCTATCGATATGGAAACTTCAGCAATTTTTACAGGAGGTTTTGCCAATAAAATACCTGCAGGAGCTTTGTTGCTAGTTTCAGATCAACCAATGGTTCCTGAAGGCGTAAAAACCGATAAAAGCGATAACAGTGTAACGGCTAATTTTGTTGAAAAACACATCCAAATTGGAATAGATGCGCTTAAAGAAATTATGAATAAAGGAGAGACAGTAAAGCATTTACGCTTTATGTAATTAACCCAAAATAAATTCAGATGGTTGTGATCGTTATTAGGAATGTTCTAGCAGTTGTGCTAGGGTGGTTTATTGGCAGTGTCGTAAATATGGGACTTGTAAACCTAGGGCATCAAGTTTTTCCAATGGAAGGTGTTGATATGAATAATATGACTGCCTTAGCTGAAATTATGCCTAGTTTAGGAGCTGAACATTTTATTTTTCCATTTTTAGCTCATGCCTTAGGAACTTTTGTGGGGGCTATAGTTGCTGCGCTGATAGCTGGGAGCAGAAAGAAAACGTTTGCGTTAGTTATTGGTGGATTATTTTTGATAGGAGGTATTGCTGTAAATATCATGCTTCCTGGTCCAATATGGTTTGCAGCACTAGATGTTTTGTTAGCATATATTCCCATGGCATTATTAGGATGGATACTTGTTCATCGACTATTCGGCAATCAAAAAGAGGAAATCATCTCTGAGCTTATTGATGATTAGTTACAATAAAATTGGGGAAATAACTTATGACATACGAAGAGGTATTTAAAGAGTTAAAGCAAAAGGTTTATAAACCGATTTACTTTTTACAAGGGGAAGAGTCTTATTTTATTGATAAGATATCAGATTATATTGCTCACCATGTTTTAGATGAATCTGAACGAGATTTTAATCAAACGGTTGTCTATGGCCGAGATACAACTATCCAAGATATTGTAAACATGGCTAAGCGTTATCCGATGATGAGTGAATATCAAGTGGTAATTGTTAAGGAAGCACAAGACCTTTCTCGTTCGGTTGAAAATTTAAGCGCTTATTTAGGGCAAATTATGCCATCTACAATTTTAGTGTTCAATTATAAGTATAAGAAGTTAGATGGACGAAAAGCATTAGGGAAGGAGTTAAAAAAGAAAGGTTACTTATTTACTTCAGATAAAGTAAAAGACTATAAATTACCAGACTGGATTATTAGCTATTGCAATTCAGAACATTTAGCAATTAACCCTAGAACAGCTCATATTTTAAGTGAGTATTTAGGGAATGATCTCAATAAGATTGCTAATACTCTGGAGAAGTTAAAAGTAGTAATGGATGGAGATACAGAAGTTACCGAAGAACTGATCCAAAAAAATGTAGGAATATCTAAAGAATACAACACTTTTGAATTGAATAATGCCTTAGGTGAAAAAGATGTTTATAAAGCGAATTTAATTGCCAATCATTTTGGTCAGAATCCTAAGAATTACCCACTTGTGGTAACCTTAGGTGTAATATATGGGTATTTTACTAAACTGATTAAATATCACCAATATGCTGGGCAAATTGATGATCGTGGATTAGCGCAGAAAATGGGAGTGCATCCATTTATTTTAAAAGAATATCAAAAAGCTGCTCGTAATTATAGTATGAATAAGATTGCACGAATATTTGGTTATTTAAGACAGTATGATTTAGCATCAAAAGGGGTCGATAATGCCTCTACATCTGATGGGGAATTACTCAAGGAGTTAGTTTATAAAATTTTACATTAGGATATAAAAAAAGGAAGTAATTTTAAATTACTTCCTTTTTTATTTAAAGTCTAATTCTTTTAGAATTACATTCCCATGCTCTTCTTGAATTCTTCCATAGTCATTTTAGAAAAACCTTCAGGAACTTCAAATTCTGAAGCTGCTACTTTTTCTTTAGAAACAGATTTCGCTGTAACAATCATCGTTAATCCTTGACTTAAAATAGTGTACTCTAAAGGAAAACCTTTTAACCCTTTAAGTTTATCATTGGCAGCAGAAGGAATTTCTTCAGTATAATAAACATCCATTTCCATTTCTTCACCATTTTCATCTTCTAAAGTCATGATAGCATGCTTACATTTATGCCCTGCAATCTTCTTCGTTTTATCGTCGTATTTGAAGTTTGGCTGTACTTCCTCTTTTAATTCCTCTTCTGTTGGAGCAGGAAGATCAATGGCCATTTTTTGTCCCATCATATCCATTAATAAGATACTAGATTTTGCTTTGGTATCTGTAATAACAATTTGAGACCCCATCATCGTGTTTTGGATGACTTTAGTTTTACTTTTTCCAATTAACATACTCATTTCCGAAGGTAACATCGAACGTTGAGCTTCCATAGCTTCAGGTAATTCGTAATCTAATCCATAAACTACTTTTCCTTCAAATTGAGCAAAAGTACTTCCTACAAAAATTGCTATAACTGATAATAGCGAAAACATTTTCTTTTTCATTGTGATAAATTTAGTGTGATTCATTAGAATCTTTAAGTAAATTAAGATTTTGTTATAAATTGTTGAATAACTCTTCTACTTCATACAACATTCGTTCCAAAGGTACTTTTTTATAATTAGCCGGAATATTAAAAGTACTGTCACTAACTATTGTATCCATTATTTCAGTAGCTCTAAATCGCATTAGAAGACCAAACTGATCGACCTCATAACCTAAAAGTACCCCATCTAATTCTCTGTATGGGTTACACCAGTTAGGAGCTTCAAGCCCAATTTCTTGAGTCTCATATACCTCTCCATCATATCCATCGTTTAGGTTGTCAAAAACCCCCATGTGTTTGGTGCATAACATCCCTGCAATAGAATCAGTAGTATTTAACGGAATAATATCTGGAATACCATTCTTTTGAATCATTGTATCTGTTAAAGCTGCATCTAGTTCTGCGTAATATTGCTTCTGACCTAAACGCATTGTCATAATTAAGATACTGTCTTTACAATTAGCTATCAATGAAGTGGCAAAAATAGATTTTTCAATGGTGTTTTTATACATCCCATCTTTAAACTCAAAGGTCATTTTTGAAGGTAACATCGTCTTCATAAAAGGATCCTTAAAATACGGATAGGTAACATCATAATAAATAATACCCTTAGTTATTCTATTATCTTTTTCTTTACAGCCTGTAAAAACAAGAGTTGATAGAATAACTAACAATAGTGTATATGATATGTAATGTTTAATGTTCATTGATTCAAAATATGAATACTAACCCACAAATATAAATTATTTTTTAAGATATAAAATACTTTTTTAGTATCTGATGATAATATTCATTCAATCCATTGCGAAATAAGGAAAAATAAGGGTGTTGAACATGTTTTTATAGAAATAATCCCCTTTTTGACATTGGATAAATGTTAAATGTACCCATTCCCTTAGAGACTAATTCTCCAGTTTCTTGTTTGATAATTTTGGCCGTAGTTACAATTAAACTCTTTCCCTCAAATTCAATTTCTCCTGAGGCTAATAAGTAATCGTTTTTAAAAATAGGCTTGAAATAGTTAATCTTAAATTCTACTGTGGAAACTAAATTGCCATTGTCATAAACCTTTGATAGTGCTGTAGTACCTAAAATAGCATCCATCATAGCTGCTACAATAGCACCGTGACCAACTCTTGGCGAGCTTAAATGTTGTTCTTCAACATGAAGTTCGTAAGTAATAACACCTGGAGCTTTTACTGTTAGTTTTAACCCAAACTCTTTGTCAAAATTATTGTACTTTTCGTATAGCTCTTGTGCGGTCATATCTACTATATTTTTTAACAAAAATAATAATAATCGTTGGAATTGACCTCATTTAACTTTATTTGGCTTAAATCTTTCGATGAAGCTATTGTTACAATAAGTTGGCTGTTTTCTATGGTTTGTGCACTGTTTTGTAAAATTTTACCATAAATATTATGACCAATTTTAGATTCGATTCCACAAAGCCAATGGAAATCAATATTAGAAGCAATTAATAGTTTCGCAATTGTTTTTCCTTTTTTTCCTGCTCCTAACAAATACAGTGGGGAATTATGTTTGAGGTCCAGGTCGATAAAAGCTTGAACTTTTAATGATAAAAAACGGTTGTCTTTATAATGGTGATGCGTTCTTGAGGTTCGCGTTGTATAATCACGCCAATGATGGACTTGATTAGGGGTGCCTACAGGTTTAAGTTTTGCTTTATACATCCTAAAAGCTAGTTCATAGTCTTCAGGATAAATGTTCGCGTTGAAAGCTCCAATTTGGTCAAATGTTGTTCTTAATAACATCCAACTGGGAGAAGGAATGGGGCATTCTTTGTAAATCTCTGAAAAACTATTTTGCTGTTCTGCCAATTGGTTAATCCAGTTTTGATAATTCAAATAGCCATTCCCAATAGCTGTTCCATCAGCTTTAAAATAATAAACTTTTCCAATGGCTACAGTGTTGGGACCATGAGTATCTATGGTGTCTTTTAGCTGCTGTATTTTTTCATTAGTACAGATGTCATCGGCATCCATTCTAGTAATGTATTGGCCTTGAGCTAATGCATAGCCAGTTTTTAATGCTTCAATTATGCCCTGTCCTGTATTGTTGATGTTTTTGATTCTATGGTCGTTTTGAAGAGAGGCTTGTACTAGGTTAAAACTTTCGTCTTCAGAATGATCATTGACGGCAATTAATTCCCAATTTAAATAAGTTTGATTGATTAAAGAATCAAGCGTTTCTTGCAAGAATTCTTCACAATTCTTATAGGGCATTATGATAGAAACTAAATCGGTCATTGTATATTGTTAATTGCGAATACGAAATTAATTATAAAATTGAATTGATGGCTTAGGTAATTTCTACTATCTTTAAAAACGAAGTTAATTGTAAATTATGATATACGAATTTAATGGGTTTAAACCCGTAATTCATGAAAGTGCATTCATTCATCCACAAGCCAATGTAACAGGGAATGTATTTATAGGAAAGGATGTATATATTGGACCTAATTGCGTGTTAAGAGGAGATTGGGGAAAAATTGTAATAGAAGACGGTTGTAATGTTCAGGAAAATTGCACGGTCCACATGTTTCCAGGTACCACTACAAGATTAAAGGCTGGTGCGCACATTGGACATGGAGCGATTATTCATGGGGGAACTATTGGGAAAAATTCATTGATTGGAATGAATGCTGTAGTCATGGATAATGTGGTCGTTGGTGATGAATCAATAGTAGGTGCACTTTGTTTTGTGCCTGCAAAAACCATCATTCCTAATCGTAAAATTGTAGTAGGAAATCCAGCAAAAGTTGTTAAGGATGTCACTGATAAAATGTTGGAATGGAAGACTAAGGGTACAGCATTGTATCAACAATTACCCGAAGACTGTCGAAACACATTAAAAGAGTGTGAACCCTTAAGAGAGCCAGAACCTAATCGCCCTGATCAAGAAGTTTTATTTAAGATTTGGAAGGAGACTTGATCCATTGTTTATGGTTTGAATTAAGTGTGAAAGACGCTTTGTTAGCGTAGGTTAACAAACAACCACTTCCTTTTCTTTCATGTATAATAAGTTAAGGGTAGGAGAATAACCAAGCTCTTTCAATAGTTGTCCATATTCTCGAAGCTGCTTTTGATGACTTTTACGTTGTTGTCCTGTTTTATAATCGATAACTATGGCCTTTTTTTGGGAGGTTAGAATAATTTTGTCAGGTCGATAAGATTGCCCTGTTTCAGCTACAATAGCGGTTTCGTTGAGTACTTCTGCGTTAGGAATATTATACCATTGTTGTACTTGGGGTAATGCAAAACAAGCTTTAAAATCTTCCAATACTTCTGCTCTTAATTCCGCTGGTAATACACCATTAATAATCGCTTTTTCTATTGCTGGGGAACAATCATCAGGAGAGAGGATATTGGCCCAAATATAATGTACAGCATTTCCATACTCCCTTTCATTAAGTTCAGATAACTCCAACTCCAAGGCATTTCGATCTAAGCTTAGACCTAAATGCTGTCTCCATGTTTTTACATGAGCGCCTTGGGAGGGGGAATTAGGTTTTTCTATCTTTTGATCCTCAATTTTGTTTCGTTCTCCTAAAATAAGGTGATTTTCTTCTGGATTATAAGCGCTGTGGTTGGTGACTAACTTGTTGATTTTATCAAAAACGTGATTGCTTGCTCTATTACCAATGCTAGAAATGATGTACATTCTTTTTTCAGGTCGTGTAAATGCAACATAAAAAAGGTTAAGGTTGTCTAAGACGATTTCAGCTTGTTCTTTTTCATAAACACTATCCAGTTGGTAATGGTTGAGGGTGTTTTTGTTTATGGGAGCAATGTATTTAGGTATTTGATAATCAACAATATGATCAGGATTAATCCAGGTGTAATTTTTAAATTGATTATTCTTATCAACCCAATCTGCAAAAGGGATGATAACTACGGGGTATTGTAGCCCTTTAGACTTATGAATAGTAGAGATTTGAATTGCATTATTATTACCACCACTATTGACTGCTATTTTATTTTTATGCTCCTCGTAATAATTGATGAAGTCTTGTAAAATAGAAGTGTTACGTTTTAGGTACCCTTGAATTGTATTTAAGAGTTGATCAATATAAGGGTCAAAGCGATTGAGTTGAAACGTTTCGAGTAGATAAATCACTTTATCATACAAATTGAGCTGGTTAAAATAGGAACGGTTATAGTGTGGGTAACCATTTTTTATAAAACCATCAAAGTCAATTGCTTGAGAGTAACTTTCGTTTTTTTCTGAAGGAACCCTCCATTGTTCGTGTATGACGGAAAGATGCTGCTCTTGTTTTAGGAATTGTAAGCATTTTAAAATAGCTTGTTCATTAGCAGTATTAACTGTTGTGGTCAAAAATGAAAGGATAAATTGAACTTCTTCCGAGCTAGCTAATACCACACTGTCAGAAGAGACAACAGGGATGTTTAATTCTGTGAGGTGATCAGCAATGAGTTTCCCATCTTTATTGGTTTTAACCAATATAGCAATGTCATTATAAGTAAAACCATCTTCCAAACACTCTTGGATGTATTGTAGAGTTAATGCAATCTTTTCAGGTTGTATTTCTTCTTTTCCTCCGTGTAAAATTTGATAAGAGACCAGACCGGTTTCTTTTTTGATAACATCTTGAGCTATACCCTCATAAATTGATTTTATGGCTTCAGACTCGGATAAGTCAGCCATGTTTTTAAATAACCAGTTATTAAAATGTACAATTGTTTGATAAGAACGGTAATTGTTTTTTAGTTGATCAATCGCTCCAGAAGATTCAAATGTTCGGTTGATATGGGCTAAATCCCTAAAAGCTCCCGCTATTCTAGGTAAATGAATAAACTGATTAACATCCCCTCCTCTCCAGCGGTATATTGCTTGTTTAGCATCTCCTACAATTAAGTTTTTATTCCCGTTAGCAAGAGAGTCGTAAACCAATGGAATCAGGTTGTTCCATTGAAGCTTTGAGGTGTCTTGAAATTCATCGATTAAAAAATAACGGTACCTATTTCCGATTTTTTCATAGATAAAAGGAGCAGGTTCGTTTAAAATAACCGTGCTAATAATTTCATTAAAATCATTAAGGAAAACAATGTTGCTTTCTTCTTTGATTGTTTTTAAAACTTTGTGTAGTGAATTGAGTAACGAAAAGCCAATGAAGTTTTTATTGAATAAACTTTGGGTCTTGTACTCATTAAAGAGTTTTACGATTTGAGTAGTGTTTTGAACTAATTCGCTATGAATCGAATCTATTGCATTTTTAATATGTGGTTTTGCTGATTTAGAATACCAAACATCGTCAGATAGATTTTTTAATGCAGCTGGAGTAATAACTAAGTCAATATTTAAGTTATTTGCAAATGATGTATAATATTTTCCAAACCCACTTCTTTTACCTCCTGCTAAATCAAAGATGCTTATTCCTTGTTGTTCTATAAGGTTTATAGTCGCTAAACACAAACTTTTTATTTCCTTACTAAGAGATTTAATTTTGTTTTTGATTTCATCTTGAATAGAAATAAAATGTGATAGTTGAAATTCACTAAGCTCTTCCAAAGCCGTCTTTCCATCATCTTTCATTAAGATTTGTGAAAGATCTTTTAATTCTTTTTCTACATTTCCTTTTTCACTGTTCTCTATCAGTTGTTCTGAGAATTGAATCAAGTATTGAGTTAGGTCTTTATCATTTCCTACTTCTTCTAGTAATAGTTCAATACTTCGGCTGATGAATAAGTTTACATCAGATTCCAGTTCAAAATTCATAGCTAGCCCTAATTCTCTTGTGAATGAACGGATGATTCGGTGGATGAATTTATCAATTGTTAATACATTAAATTCTCCATAATGGTGTATTATATGCTGAAAAATTGTATGACTTCTTTGAGCAAGTTTTTCTGGAGATAGCGGAACTATTTTTAAATAATCATCTAGTAAATCTGTTGATTCTCCAGTAGAAAGTTTTTTTAAGGTTTCTAATACCCTTTCTTTCATTTCATTAGCAGCCTTGTTGGTAAAAGTAATTGCTAAAATTCTTTTGAACAACAAAGGGTCTTTGCTATTTAAAAGAATAGAAATGTATTCTTTTACAAGAGTATAGGTTTTTCCAGAACCTGCTGATGAACGGAATATTTTTAAGGGTTTATTTTGACTCATAACTGAGCAACAAGATACAAAAAAAGCACTTCAATTGAAGTGCTTTTTTCTTTATTAATATGGTTGTTTATTATCTATTGTCAATTTCATCAACTCCAGGGTGTTTAGCTTTATTCCATGTGAATTTAGCATCACTTAAGCTCGTGTTAGGAGTAAGTTTGTGAATTGAAAATTGTACAGTCATAGCATCTTTAGTTTTTATAGTAATCTTTTTGATACTATTTTTTGCTTCATTAATTTTTAAGATAACAGTATGGTATTTACTTTCTTTTGGGTTAGTTGGGTATAATCTAATTTCTGTAATCCCATCTTTAGTTCCAAAATGTTTGTATTTAAAGTTCTTTTCCCAAATCGTCATGATTTCAGAAGGGTTAATTCCTCCATCTAAATCTTCAATAGCATCTATGTAGCATTCATTATCTTCTTTAGCATGGGTCCAAACTGATTCCCCATCACTATATACATCTCTGTCTTCTGTCGTATAAAAGAACTTAGTGCCTTTTGTAAAAGCTTTTCCCGATTGAGATTCGTTAAGGTCAGCACTTTTGATAGAAAGTTTAAAGTCTATAGTCATTGTACTATAACCTTTTAGTTTTTTGCCTAATTTTTCTAAAATAACTTTGGCTTCTTTATCTTTTTCCGGGTTGTCTTGTGCAACTGAACTAAAGCCTATAAGTAAACTTAATATTAATATACCGAACTGTTTCATAACTTCTTTTTTAGTATTTTGGAGTTCTCTATAGAAAGAACTGTGCCAAAGTTAATTATTAAAATCTAGTGCAGAATCAAAAACTTGTTAAAATTTGATTTAGCAGATAGTGGTTGTTATACCAATTGAATTTTGTAATGTGTAAATAGAAATAGAACTATTTTTTTGCTAATTGATGAATGAAATTCTTGCATAGCTTTCGCTGCGGAATGTTCTGATGAAGAATAATTGATATTGTTATTGCAGTAGGGATAGGAGTGGCATCCTTTTTAGTCAGTTTGAGTATTTTTATTTGATAAAATAAAAATGTATCGAGAATGGACTAAAAAGATATAGCGTATAGCCCGACTTTTTGTTCAAAAAGGACTGCCCAAATATATACCGTTTGTAAGTTGAGTTTACTGTAAAAGAATAATTTAGTTTTATTACGGTAAATTCATGTTGTAAATGGTATTAAACTCCCAAAACTCCTTTTTCTCTCAGATTCTTTAAGAAATCATCTAAAGCCATCACATCAGGAATATTAACCTCTCTTGCTTTACTCCCTCTGTGTGGTCCTATTAAGCCAGTTGCTTCCATTTGATCAATAATTCTACCCGCACGGTTGTATCCAATTTTTAACTTACGTTGTATCAATGAAGCAGATCCCTGTTGTTGATTGACAATAATGTATGCTGCGTCTTCAAATAAACCGTCTAATTGATCGTCTATTTCTTTTGCGCTTCCCTCTGCACTTTCATCAATATATTCAGGTAGTTTATAGGCTTCTGGATAGGCGCGTTGAGAACCAATCATATCGGTAATTTTTTCTACTTCAGGTGTGTCAACAAATCCACATTGTAAACGAATTAAATCGTTCCCTGTAGAGAATAACATGTCCCCTCGTCCAATTAATTGATCGGCACCTCCAGCATCTAGAATTGTTCTAGAGTCAATTTTAGACGTAACTCTAAATGCAGCACGAGCAGGGAAGTTGGCTTTTATAATACCTGTAATAACGTTAACCGAAGGTCTTTGTGTTGCCACAATTAAATGAATTCCAATTGCACGGGCTAGCTGTGCTAAACGCGCAATAGGAGTTTCAACTTCTTTACCTGCGGTCATAATTAAATCAGCAAACTCATCAATAACCAAAACAATATATGGTAAATAGCGGTGTCCTTTTTCTGGGTTTAGTTTACGGTTGACAAATTTCTCATTGTATTCAACAATATTACGTACATAAGCATCTTTAAGTAGTTCGTAACGTTGATCCATTTCAACACATAAACTGTTTAATGTCGTTACTACTTTTTGAGTGTCAGTAATAATAGCATCCTCTTCATCTGGAAGTTTTGCTAAGAAATGACGTTCAATTTTATTGAATAATGTTAACTCTACTTTTTTAGGATCAACCAATACAAATTTAACTTGAGATGGATGTTTTTTGTAAAGGATAGAAACCAATATTGCATTCAAACCAACCGACTTTCCTTGTCCTGTAGCTCCAGCCATCAATAAGTGAGGCATTTTAGCTAAATCGGCAACAAATGTTTCATTAGAAATGGTTTTTCCCAGTGCTACAGGTAACTGCATTTCTGAATTTTGGAATTTATCAGAAGCGATTAGAGCTCGCATTGCCACTGTTTTAGGTTTTGAGTTTGGAACCTCGATACCAACAGTACCTTTTCCTGGCATTGGAGCAATGATACGAATACCTAATGCCGCTAAACTTAAGGCTACATCATCTTCTAAGTTTTTAATTTTAGAAATACGAACACCTGGAGCAGGGACAATCTCATATAGTGTAACTGTAGGACCAATTGTGGCCTTAATTTTAGAGATCTCAATCTTATAGTGCATTAGAGTTGTAATAATCTTGTTCTTATTTTCCTCTAATTCTTCTTTGTTTAAACTAGGACTACCATCACCATAGTCAACTAATAGGTCAATGTTGGGCAGTTGGTACTGAGAAAGTTCCAATTTAGGATCAAATAATCCAAATTCTTCAACCATATTATTCAGTTCTTTTTTGGAAAGCTCTGTTGTATCGTCCTCAGCAATCACTATTTCCATTTCATCCTTACTGTTGTCTTCTACTTTCTCTTCTTTTGGAACAACAACTTCAAACTCGTCATTTGTAGGGGGTGTTGTTTCAGTTGGTTTGATAATAGTAGGTTCTTCCTTAATTGTTGGCTCAAGTGGCGTTTCTTCTACCTCTATTTCCAGTGGTGTAGTTATGACTTCTTTAACTTTGTTTTTGGTCTTCGGTTCCTTTACATTAAAATCAATAGTCTCAGAAACGGTATCTGTTGTGATTTCTTCTTCTTTAATAGTATTTATGGCTTCTTTTTCTTCTTCAGGAATAAATTCAGCATCTTTTGCGTTTATGGAATTTACAAATTTACCTAACCATTCATAACTAGGATTGAATAAAACAATCACAGCTAAATATCCGGTAAAAGCAACAAATAGTCCTGCGCCTATAGTTCCTGCTATATTGGCTACAGTTGATACTATTTGGTGCCCAAATAATCCTCCCATAAAATCTAGAGGGGAACCAAATAGAAATGCCATTAGAATAGATACCCAAACCATGGCAACAAAACTGATTTTTAATGTCTTTTTTAATGGTAGCAATGTGATTTTGAAAAGAATTTTAATCCCTAATAAAAAAGAAAGGAAAGGAAAAACATAAGAACTAACCCCAAACCATACTTTTAAAAACTTATGTGCAGTAAATGCTCCTAATTTTCCTAGCCAGTTTTTTACAACAACTTCATCTCCACTAAAAACAAAACCAAATGTTTTTCCATCAATAATGCTATAATCACTTTTCCAAGTGAATAAATAAGAGGTAAAACAGATAAATAAATAAAGGGAAGAAAGAATTAAAACTAACCCTACAGATTTTTGAGTTCTATCATCATTTATAAATGACTTCACTTTTCCAACAATTTTAGATTCCTTTTTTTCCGTCTTTTTACTAGAAGACTTTTTAGTCGTCTTTTTTTTATTGGTAGCTGTTTTGTCTTTATATTGATTTGTTTTGGCCATTCTTATTGCGTTTACACTAAACTTTTTTGTAAAGAATAAAAGTAGTTTTTTTTATTCATGGCTGATGAGTTGTTGCAGGTAGTTTATACACGGGACAGTGTTAGTTGATGTAAGCCATTTAAATTCTTACCTTAGCAGAGTGAAGAATAAGCCTAAGATCGTTGTTTTTATTGATTGGTATGTTCCAGCTTATAAAGCAGGGGGACCCATTCGTTCTGTCTACAACTTGGTGGAGACTTTAAAAGAAGTGTTTGATTTTTATGTGATTACTTCTACTATCGATATTGACGGTGAAAAGTTAAGCCCGATAAAAGAAAATGAATGGGAGTATAAAAAAGGAGTGCATATTTTGTATTTGTCTCCAGAAGCAATAACAAGAAAAAGAATAAAGAAAGAGGTAAAAAAGATTCAACCTTTTAAAATTTATTTAAATAGTCTTTTTTCAACTAAATTTACACTGTTGCCATTACAACTGTTTAGGGATAAGTATTCAATAGTGGTTGCTCCTAGAGGGATGTTAGGTAAAGAATCTCTAGCGATTAAAGCTTCCAAAAAAAAGGTTTTTTTAGCACTTGCAAAGGCACTAAATTTATATACTAAAGTTACTTGGCATGTCAGTTCAGAAATAGAGCGAGGTGAGGTTGAGGCCGTTTTTGGTAAAAAAACAAAGATTAAAATAGCTCGTAATTTAACATTAGTTACAGATGAGTTTACTTCTATCCCTAAAAAGAAAGGGGTGTTAAAAATGCTTATGGTTGGCAGAGTTGTGCCAATTAAAAATGTTCATTTTTTTCTAAAAGAATTAAGACAGTTAGCTCAAGAAGCTAAAGTTGAAGTTGTAATTGTAGGACCTCTAGAAGATGAGTTGTATTACGATGAATGTAGACAACTAATAAAAGGACTTTCTTCCAATGTAAAAGTAGAGTTTAAAGGAGGTTTACCACCTATAAAAGTAGTTGAACTGTATAAGAACTATCACCTTTTAGTGAGCACAAGTTTAAATGAAAATTACGGACATTCCATTGCAGAAGCATTAACTCATGGAAGACCAATTTTGGTGAGTAATAACACTCCTTGGAAAAAATTAAAAGAGTTAGGTATAGGAGCTAATTTGCCTCTAGAACAGGGGGGCTTTGCGAAAGAGATACAACGTTTCGTAGAGATGGAGGAAGGGGAGTTTGAGACTATGCAAAAGAAAGCTAAGGCTTATGCTCTAGAGTACCTAAAAAGCGAAGAAGAAATACAAAAATCTGTTCGTTTATTTTGCTAATTAACGTGAGTTCGATATAAGTTACCTTCACAGAATCCTTATAAATAGTAAGGTTAATTCAAAAAAGACGAAGGTTAAGTCCTTAATTCAAGGAATGTTAATAAAGTTAAGGGGGACTTATTTCTTTTGTCCAATATAACGAATGACAGCACTTTTCCCATTGTGGAATTTTCCCTCTTTTAAAATCGTGTCAGTTTCTTCAAGAAAAATCGTTTCTAAAGTTGAGAAATCTTCTGTAATTGTTTCTTTAGAAAACAGCATGTCAATATTTTTTGGTCCACCAACTTCAGGATTTTGAGTGCTGTAAGCTAAATGCTTTTTACTGAAACCTTCTAATATAATGCGGCCATTGGGTTTTAGTAATTTTATAAGTTCAGTGTAAAAACTTTTTTTTAGTGTAGTAGGAAGATGAGCATATATTAAAACTATACTATCAAAAGAGCTTTCTGTATAGTTAAGGTCTTGAAGTTGTCCCACTTGATAATCAATGTTGGTATTGTTTTCTTTCGCCAATGCTTGTGCTTTATTTCTACCCTCAATACTAATGTCAAAGGCATAAACTTGATGGCCTTGAATTGCTGCATATACAGCGTTTCTGCCCTCGCCCTCAGCTGGAAAAAGGATGGTCTCATTAGTTGGAATTAAATCTAACTGTTGTTTAAAGAATTGATTAGGTTCTTTTCCATAAGCAAATTCTTGCGCTTTATATCTAGTATTCCACATTTCCAACATAACAATCACTTTTGGAGGTAAAGTTAGTTTTCTTTTGGTTGAAAACGAGTAGGTTAACCCAAAAAAAGTATTAAGAAATGTTAATTATAGTATGCGTGCATAACTTTTTTTTAAAATATTATGCATGCATAACATATTTTGTTATATTCGTAACAATCAAAAAAGATAAGTGGGGAATGAAACCTGAAGAAACGATAGATTTTCATATCAGATGGGCTTGGTTTAACATATCAAGGATGTACAATATAGAGGCAGCTAAATACGGAGGTTCAATGGCAATTGGTTATACTTTGTTGAATATAGATACTAAAGAGGGAACACCATCAACGAAGTTGGCGCCTAAGATGGGAATGGAGTCTAGAAGTTTAACTCGAATGATTAAATCGTTAGAAGAGAAAGGAGTGATTTATAAGAAAGTTGATGAGAATGATCGAAGAATGGTTCGTCTTTTTTTAACAGATTTAGGTCAGGATATGAGAAATCAAGCTATTTCTTCAGTGTTAAAGTTCAATGAGAAGATTCAAGGAGAAATCCCGAAAGAAGATTTAGAAAAGACATTTGAGGTGTTAGGAAAGCTAAATCAAATAATTGATAGAAATAATATTTTTAATAATAATGAAATCGATAAATAAGTTGTCGATTGTAAACTAAAAGAAAAACAAATGAAACGAAACATCAGGAAAGTTGCAGTATTAGGCTCAGGTGTAATGGGGTCTGCAATAGCATGTCATTTCGCAAACGTTGGTTGCGAAGTGTTGTTGTTGGATATTGTACCAAAAGAAGCCGAAGATTCTACAAACAAAGCAGCTAGAAATAGCATTGTTAATGGAGCTTTGAAAGCAGCGTTAAAGTCTAAGCCTTCTCCAATTTATAGTAAAAGTTTTGCAAAGCGTATTACTACAGGTAATATGACTGACGATATGAGCAAAATTAGTGATTGTGATTGGGTAATCGAAGTTGTTGTTGAGCGTTTAGACATTAAGAAAATTGTTTTCGAGAATGTAGAGAAATATAGAACGCCAGGAACGTTAATTACTTCTAATACTTCAGGAATTCCTATCCATATGATGTTGGAAGGAAGAAGTGAAGATTTCCAAAAGCACTTTTTAGGAACGCACTTCTTTAACCCTCCTCGTTACTTAAAGTTGTTAGAGATTATCCCTACACCTAAAACCGATCCAGCTGTAGTTGATTTCTTGATGGATTATGGTTCTAAAATTTTAGGAAAGTCTACAGTATTATGTAAAGATACTCCTGCATTTATTGCAAATAGAGTTGGAGTCTTTGCAATTCAAGACTTATTCCATACGGTAACAGAGATGGGATTGACTGTTGGAGAAGTAGATAAATTGACAGGTCCTGTAATGGGAAGACCTAAATCAGCAACATTCCGTACTTGTGATGTTGTAGGATTAGATACTTTAGTACACGTTGCTAATGGTGTTAAAGATAATTGTCCTGATGATGAAAGAAAAGCGGTGTTTAATACGCCATCTTTTGTCGCTACAATGTTAGAAAATAACTGGTTAGGAAGTAAATCTGGGCAAGGTTTCTATAAGAAAGCTAAAGATGAAAATGGGAAGAAAACAATTCTTGAGTTAAATTTAGAGACTTTAGAATACGGACCAAAATCTAAAGTGAAGTTTGCAACTTTAGATGCAGCTAAACAAGCAGAAGGTTTAAAAGCAAGAACAAAAATCTTATTCTCAGGAAAAGATAAAGCAGGTGAGTTCTACAGAAAGGTATTTACAGGAGTATTCCAGTATGTTACCAACAGAATTCCAGAAATATCTGATGAGACCTACAGAATCGATGATGCTTTAAAAGCTGGATTTGGATGGGAAATGGGACCATTTGAGACTTGGGATGCTATTGGGTTTGAAAAAGTAATCCAAACTATGGAAGAAATGGGAATGAAGCCAGCTCAGTTTGTATACGATATGAAAGAGGCAGGAGTAACTTCATTCTACAAAGTAGAAGATGGTATGCGTAAGTATTATGATGTTAATGCTAAAGAGTATATCGTAATCCCTGGAACAGAAGAGATTTTAAGTATTGCTAACTTAAAAGAAACGAATACTGTTTGGAGTAATGCTGATACGTCAATTATTGATTTAGGAGATGGAATCTTAAATGTAGAATTCCACAGTAAGATGAACACCATTGGAGGTGAAGTTTTAGCGGGAATCAATAAAGCAATTGATATGGCTGAGACAGATGCTAAATACAAAGGGGTGGTTATCTCAAATGAAGGTGAAAACTTCTCAGTAGGAGCAAATGTCGGTCTAATCTTTATGATGGCTGTAGAGCAGGAATACGATGAGTTAGACTATGCAATTAGAGCTTTCCAAAATACAATGATGAGAGCGCGTTATTCTAATATTCCAGTTGTTGTTGCACCACACGGTATGACTTTAGGAGGAGGATGTGAGCTATGTTTACATGCTGATAAAGTTGTAGCTAACGCTGAAACCTACATTGGATTAGTAGAGTTTGGAGTAGGATTAATCCCTGGTGGAGGAGGAACTAAAGAGTTTGCCTTGAGAACATCAGATGAATTTGGAGAAGGAGATATTAGAACAAACACGTTAAGAAATAAATTCTTAACAGTTGGTCAAGCAAAAGTAGCTACTTCTGCTTATGAAGCGTTTGAGTTAGGTTACCTAAGAAAAGGTCAAGATGAGGTTGTTGTTTCTAGAGCTCATCAATTAGCTTATGCTAAGCAATCATGTTTAATGATGGCTAATAAAGGGTATCAACAACAAGCTCAAAGAACGGATATTAAAGTTTTAGGTAAAGAAGGGTTAGGTATTGTTTATGTAGGAGCACATTCAATGATGAGTGGAAACTATATGTCTAAGCATGATCAGGTTATTTCTGAAAAGTTAGGGTATGTTCTTTGTGGAGGTGATTTATCACAACCAACTGAGGTGTCAGAGCAATATCTATTAGATTTAGAAAGAAGAGCTTTCTTAGAGCTTTGTGCTGAGAAAAAGACCTTAGAAAGAATCCAAAGCATTTTACAGACTGGAAAAGTATTGAGGAATTAAATGTTTAATTCGTAGTGCGAAAGTCGTATTGCGCAATAAGTTAAAAAGAGTTCTGCATGAATAATTATAAAGATCTAAATGTATGGAAAGAAGCGGTAGAGTCTTCTGTAGAAGTATATCAGATTACAAATAATTTTCCTAAAGCAGAAGTATTTGGTTTGGTTCAACAGATGAGGAGAGCTTCAATTTCAGTTTCTAGCAATATAGCTGAAGGTGCAGGTAGAAATAATAAAGGTGAATTTGTTCACTTTTTGGGAATCGCAGCAGCTTCAATGTGTGAGGTAGAGTCACAGTTAATTGTAAGTTCAAAATTAGGTTTTGTTGACCTGAATAAAGTTTCTAAAGAATTAGATCGAATAGATAAAATTCAAAAGATGATTTACAAATTAATTCACTCGATGAAATAACCAGGAAACGCAAAACGCATTTACGCAAAACGTTTTATATAAAAAAATAAAAAAAATGAAAACAGCATATATAGTAGGCGGATACAGAACCGCTGTAGGAAAAGCTCCAAGGGGAGCGTTTAGATTTACAAGAGCTGATGATTTAGCAGCTGATGTAATCAAACATTTGATGAAAGATTTTCCTCAATTAGATCATAGTAGAATTGATGATGTAATTGTAGGGAATGCAACACCTGAGGCCGAGCAAGGTCTGAATATAGGAAGAATGATTTCTTTAATGGGATTGGATAATGAGAAGGTTCCAGGAATGACTGTTAACCGTTATTGTTCTTCTGGATTACAAACAATTGCATTAGCTGCTGCTCAAATTGAAGCAGGACAAGCTGATTGTATTATTGCAGGAGGAGTAGAAACGATGTCGCCAATACCTTTTGGAGGATGGAGATTAGTGCCTAATGCAGAAGTAGGAAAGAAAGATCCAGAATGGTATTGGGGAATGGGATTGACTGCTGAAGCTGTAGCGAAAGATTATAACATTACAAGAGAAATGCAAGATGAATTTGCATATAATTCTCAAATGAAAGCTTTGGCTGCAATAGAAAATGGAACATTTAAAGATGATATTGTTCCGATTACAGTGAATGAAACTTATCTAGATGAAAATGGTAAGCGCGCAGAAAGAAGTTATGTAGTAGATACAGACGAAGGACCACGTAAAGGAACGACAGTTGAAGCTTTAGCGAAGTTGAGACCTGTGTTTGCTCAAGGAGGAACAGTTACAGCTGGTAATGCTTCTCAAACTTCTGATGGAGCTGCTTTTGTGATGGTAATGAGTGAAGAGATGGTAAAAGAGCTAGGAGTAGAGCCAATTGCAAGATTAGTAGATTATAGTGTTGTTGGTTTGGAGCCTCGTATTATGGGGATGGGGCCTGCATTAGCTATTCCAAAATCATTGAAAAAGGCAGGGTTGTCATTAAATGATTTAGAGCAAATAGAGTTAAACGAAGCATTTGCATCACAATCTGTTGCTGTATTGAAAGAATTAGACATTAATCCTGACGTTGTAAACGTGAATGGAGGAGCGATTGCTTTAGGTCATCCACTTGGATGTACAGGAGCGAAATTATCGGTTCAGTTATTCAATGAAATGAGAAGAAGAGAGCAAAAATATGGAGCTGTAACCATGTGTGTGGGAACAGGTCAAGGAGCTTGTGGAATCTTTGAGTTCTTAAAATAAAAAGCAATGAACTGTAGTGGAAGCTGCAGTTCTATTAATTAAAGTATATATTCAATAACATCGTACTTATCTAAGTACACAATACATAAATAAAAAATGAGTGAAGCTATAAAAGGTGGAGAGTTTTTAGTGAAAGATGTTGAAGCTAAAGATATTTTTACACCAGAAGAATGGTCAGAAGAGCAACAAATGATTGCTCAAATGTGTAAAGATTTTATCAATAATGAAGTGAAACAACACTTCGATGAAATCGATAGTCAGTCCAACCCAACATTAGTTCCTTCTTTAATGGAAAAAGCAGGAGAATTAGGGTTGTTAGGATTGTCAGTTCCTGAAGATTTAGGAGGAATGGGAGTAGATTTTAAAACATCTATGTTAGCTACAGAAGCATTAGGTAGCGGACACTCTTTCTCTGTAGCTTATGCTGCACATACAGGAATTGGTACTTTACCATTGTTGTATTATGGAAATGCAGAGCAAAAAGCGAAATATATTCCTAAGTTAGCTTCTGGGGAGTGGAAAGCAGCTTATTGCTTAACAGAGCCAAGCGCAGGATCTGATGCTAATTCAGGTAAAACGAAAGCTGAATTAACAGAAGATGGTAAGCATTATATCGTAAATGGGCAAAAAATGTGGATTACAAACGGTGGATTTGCTAATTTATTTACTGTTTTTGCTAAAATTGGAGATGATGAAAAGTTAACAGCATTCTTAATTGAGGCTGATTCAGAAGGGATTTCTTTAAATCCAGAAGAAAAGAAAATGGGGATTAAAGGATCTTCTACACGTCAGGTGTTCTTTAATAATGTAAAGGTTCCTGTAGAGAACATGCTTTCTGAAAGAGAGAATGGATTTAAAATAGCTGTAAATATTTTAAATATCGGTAGAATTAAATTAGCAGGAGCTTGTATTGGAGGGTCTAAAGTTGCTATTTCTGATTCTGTAAAATATGCGAATGAAAGAGAGCAGTTTACACGTCCTATCTCTAAATATGGAGCAATTCGTCACAAATTAGCACAGCAAGCTACATTAATCTGGACTGCTGAAGCTGCAACTTATAGAGCTTCTCAGAATATTGATGATGCTATCCAAGCGTTAATTGATGGAGGGATGGATAAAGAAAAAGCGACTTTAAAAGGAATTGAAGAGTTTGCTCCTGAATGTGCAATCCTTAAAGTCATCGGTTCTGAAGCTTTAGATTATGTTGTTGACGAAGGTGTTCAAATCCACGGTGGTATGGGATACTCTGCTGAAACAGGAATTGAAAGAGCATACAGAGACTCTAGAATTAACCGTATTTTCGAAGGAACAAACGAAATTAACCGTTTGTTAACTGTTACGATGATTCTGAAGAAAGCAATGAAAGGTCAAATTGATTTGATGGGACCTGCTATGGCTATTGGAAAAGAATTGATGGGAATTCCTGATTTCGGTGCTCCAGATACAGCATTGTTTGCTGCTGAGAGAAAGTATATTGCTAACTTTAAGAAAGCATTATTGATGGTTGCTGGAAGTGCAGCTCAGAAAGTAGGAGAGAAATTAGCTAAAGAGCAAGAGATTGTAATGAATTGTGCGGATATAATTAATTATATCTATGTTGCAGAATCTTCATTGTTAAGAGCTGAAAAAGTTGTTGCTTTAAAAGGTGAAGCTGCTGCTCAAAATGAGTTGGATATGATGCGTATTTATTTATATGATGCAGCTGATTTAATCAATAAAGCAGGAAAAGATGCGTTATTCTCATTCGCTGAAGGAGATGAGCTAAAAATGATGATGATGGGATTAAAACGTTTTACTAAGCATGAGCCGTTTAACGTTAAAGAAGCACGTCAAAGAGTTGCTTTATCATTAATCGAAAAGAATGAGTACTGCTTCTAAGTAGCTACTTAAAATAAATAGTAAAAGCCTGTTGTATATATTGCAACAGGCTTTTATTTTTTTGTAGTTTTAAAGGGAAGTATGAAAAACGAATTAGAAGAATATATAAAGTCTTACTTTGGGGTGGTTGAAGAAGAAGAAGTATGCGTGATTAGTTCGTTCTTTAAGCTCAAGAAAGTAAATAAAGGTGAGTTTTATTTAAAAGAAGGGCAGTTGTCAAATGCGTTGAGTTTTGTTCAAGATGGTTTAATGCGTGTATATGTAGATGAAGAAGATCGAGAGGTGACACAGTGGATTTCATCTAAAGGGTATTTCATCACAGACTTGTCTAGTTTTATTTTTAGAAGTGGCTCAAGATGGAATATTCAAGCTTTGGTAGATTCAGAAATCTATTCAATAACTGCTGAAGACTATCAAAAGTTGGGGACGGTGATTCCAAAATGGCATTTATTAGAAAAACTGTTTATAGTAAGGTGTTTTGGGATGATGGAAGATCGTATTTATACTCATCTTTCAATGACTGCTGAAGAACGTTATCATTTTTTCTTTGAGAAAAATAAAATGCTGTTTAATCAGGTGCCTTTAAAGTATATAGCTTCAATGTTGGGGATGACGCCCGAAACTTTCAGTCGAATAAGGAAAAAACAGCGTTCTTAATTCCTTGATAAATGTCAAGTGGGAATAACTTTTAGGATTAGATATTTGTAGAACAATAATAGCAAGGGGATACCTGCTAATTATTGCATTTATGTTATCCTAAAATGATCAACTATGGCATTTGAAATTAAAACAGAGATTATTATTAATGCTACTCCTCAAAAAGTGTGGAGTGTCTTTTCAAATTTTAAAGAATATCCTAATTGGAACCCATTTATTCAAAGATTAACTGGCGATGTAGCTGTGGGGCAAAGAATTGAAGTGCTGCTTCAAGCACCTGGTTCAAATCCTATGACCTTTCGACCAAAGGTATTGGCATTCCAAAAGAATAAAAAAATGACTTGGTTGGGATACTTGTTTTTTAGAGGTCTTTTTGATGGAGAGCATCATTTTGAATTAATAGATAATAAAGATGGGGCAACAACTTTTATTCAAAGTGAGAAATTTAAAGGTTTGTTAGTGCCTTTATTGAAAAAACAATTGGATTCACAAACCAGAAAAGGTTTTCTTCAAATGAATCAGCAGTTAAAAGAGTTGGTAGAGATAATGTAAATTTCATCGAAGACTTTTTTTATGGGAAGAATTAGCATAACTTTCATGTGGATTAGAAGTTAAAGGTGATGTATCGTATAGGTTTTTCAAAAGTAGCTGTGCTTTATCCTAGGCTGGAAGTAGGGATGATGGGATATGGAATGTGGGAGAATAGAGTGAAGGGTGAAGAAACAAAGTTGTATGCTCGTGCTATGGCTATTGAATCTGAAGAAGAGTCCTTAGTCTTTGTTAATGTAGAGATGGCTTTTATTACTCCTGGGATTAGAAGGGAGGTTATGAAATGTTTGGATAAAGCTCAAACAAAGTTGAGGTTAAAAGAAAGTAGTTTAATGCTAACAGCTCAACATACACATTCAGGGCCAGGAGGATTTTCAGAGTATGCCTATTATTCTTTTACAACACCAGGGTTTAGTAAAGAAATAAGGGATGCTTTTGTTGAGGCTATCGTCAAGGCGGTTGTAGAGGCGTATAATAAAAAAGAATTGGCGACATTGAGTTATAAAGAAGCTTCTTTTGGTAGTGATGTAGCTGTAGCTTGGAATAGGTCTTTAAAAGCTTATAATTGTAATTCAGAGAATGTAGAAGAAGAGGTTGACCATTCTCAGGCGTTAGATCGAAAGATGTATTTAATGCAAGTTAATTCAATGCAAGGAAAAATATTAGGGTCAGTGAATTGGTTTGGGGTACATGCTACAGCTATAGGGAATGACAATGTAAAAGTATCATCTGATAATAAAGGTTATGCCGCTGATTTGTTAGAGCAAAAATATCCTGGGACAGTGCATATTTTTGCCCAAGGAAAAGCTGGAGATGTTTCTCCTCACTTTCATGGAGTGGGTGCTGCAAAAAAAAGAGAGGAGGTCAAAAAAACTGGTGATCATTTGTATGCTAGACAGAATGGTGAAAAGCAATTTATTCAGGCTCATAAAATCATAGACAAAGATGCTGGTTTCAGGATTGAGGGGCGATTAGATAGTGAGCTTTCTTATGCCGATTACACCAAAATAAAAGTGGATAGTGAATTTACTAATGGAGTTGATGGAAAAAGGACATCTGAAGCTTGTTTTGGTATGCCTTTTTTTAAAGGAACTCCTATAGATGGAAAAGGTGCTCCGTTTATTGCAATGATAGTGTTAAAAGGCTTAAATAAACTTTGGAATAAAAAGAGAGAAAGCTTGAAAGAGAGCCAAGGGAGTAAAGATATTGTTATTAATGCATCAACTAAAGAGTTGTTGGGACAAGGGAAGATGGACATTTTACCGAGTTTTATAGATGGGGCTATTAAGGAGATGAATAGACAGTCGAGAAATAAGGCACTTATTGAACATACATTAGTCCCTGTGGTATTACCTGTTCAAATTTGGATGATAGGAACAGTAGTTATTCTAGGTGTGCCAGGCGAAATCACAACAGTTGCTGGGAGGCGTTTGGAAAAGCAAATGGAAAGGATGTTGGAAGAGGTAGGAGTTCAGAAAGTAATATTGAGTTCGTATGCTAATTCGTATATGGGTTATATCACAACACAAGAAGAGTATGAAGTCCAGTTATATGAAGGAGGTCACACGGTTTTTGGGCAGTGGACTTTGGCAGCGTTTCAAACAAAATTTAAACACTTGTGTGCTGAATTGATAAAACCCAAAGAGGAGCATAAAATTAATCGAGAGATCAAACCGCCTATATTTTCTGAGGAGGAATTAAGTCGTAGGGCTTATAGCAGAACTTCCCACTTGTAATACAAGCAGGAAGTTCAAGTGGGTTATTCAATAATACCTGAAGCTATCGTCATGTTTGTTTGTTCATCTACTAATATAAAGCATCCGTTATACTTGATTTCATCGTAGCGATCTAATGGCATAGGAACAGCTGTTTTGATGGTAATGTTACAAATGTCATTCAGTTCAATTGTTCCGTCACCTTGTTCAAATTGTAATTCATGAATTTCAAGTTTTTGATTAATACTAGAAATTTTACAATACGTTTGCATTGTTCCGTATTTGATGATATACTTTTTGTTTTGAAAAGGAGTTTCATTTACCCAACAAATTGTAGCGTTAATTTCCTTAGAAAGCTTTGGCTCTTCTCCTGATTTTACCATTAAGTCACCTCTACTTAAGTCGATTTCGTCCTCTAAGAGAATTGTTCCATATTCTTTGTAGGAAAGAGCTTGTTGCTTTTGATCAAAGACATCAATTTGTCGAACTTTTGATTTTTTTAATGATGGAAGTACAGTGATTTCATCGCCTACTGAGATGTTGCCACTCATGACTCTACCAGCAAAACCTCTGTAGTCAGTTATCGTATCAGAATGTGGTCTAATAACATATTGTACAGGGAATCTAAATTTGTTTTCAATGCGTTTGTTGAGGTTTACATTTTCTAAAAAGTTAAATACAGTAGGTCCATTGTACCAGTTGAACTTATCAGATTCTTTGACGATGTTTTCTCCTTTTAAAGCACAAATTGGAATGAAAGAGATGTTTTGTTTTTCATCATTTCCATTAATACGCTCAGCCATCTTTAAGAAATCAGCTTGAATGTTGTTGAATGTTTCTTCTTTATAGTCAACGAGATCCATCTTATTAATACAGACCACTACCTCATTGATCTCCATCATAGAAGCGATATAGAAATGTCTTTTTGTTTGTTCGATGATGCCATTTCTTGCATCAATAAGAATAATGATTAAGTCAGAGTCAGAAGTCCCTGTGATCATGTTTCTTGTATATTCTACATGTCCCGGACAGTCGGCAATGATGAATCTTCGTTTGTCTGAAGAAAAGTATTTATAGCTTACATCAATCGTGATTCCTTGCTCTCTTTCGGCAGTTAATCCGTCTGTTAATAGTGAAAGGTCTAAGTAATCGTTTCCTTTTTTATCGCTAACGCGCTGAATAGCTTCTACTTGATCTTTAGAAATAGAATTACTGTCATAAAGTAGCCGTCCAATTAAGGTACTTTTTCCGTCGTCAACACTTCCAGCTGTTGTTAATTTTAATACATCCATTTTTTAGGTATGATAAGTTCTGTTAAATCTTGTTTTTTGTGGGGGTTGTTAGGTGTTGAGGGTTAAAAATATCCCGCCTTTTTTCTGTCTTCCATTGCAGCTTCTGATCTTTTGTCATCTATTCTAGCTCCTCTCTCAGATATTTCTGCAGCTTCAATTTCTTCAATAACTTTGTCGATTGTTGCAGCTTCTGATTGTACAGCAGCAGTACAGGTCATGTCTCCAATAGTTCTGAAACGTACCGTCTCTTCAAATACTTCTTCACCATCCATGTTGATGAAGTCAGAGTATGGGAAAAGAATACCGTCTCTAATAAAACAAGCTCTTTTATGTGAATAGTATATGGATGGAATCTCTATTTCTTCTTGTTTGATATAGTTCCATACGTCTAATTCTGTCCAGTTGCTAATAGGGAAAACTCTAACATTTTCACCGTGGTTGATTTTTCCATTTAAGAAATGCCATAATTCTGGACGTTGGTTTTTTGAATCCCATTGTCCAAAATCATCTCTTACCGAAAAAATACGTTCTTTAGCTCTGGCTTTCTCTTCATCTCTTCTAGCACCACCAATGCAGGCATCAAACTTCATTTCTTCAATACCGTCTAGTAGTGTAACAGTTTGTAGAGCGTTTCTGCTGGCATATTTTCCAGTTTCTTCTACAACTTTGTTTTGGTCGATACTGTCTTGCACGTATTTAACAATAAGATTAGCGTCCAGTTCTTTCATTAAGCGATCTCTAAATTCTATTGTCTCTGGAAAGTTGTGTCCAGTATCAACATGCATTATCGTGAAAGGGATTTTGTTGGGATAAAAAGCTTTTTGAGCTAAACGCATTAATGTGATGGAATCTTTTCCTCCCGAAAACAACAATGCAGGGTTGTTGAATTGGGCAGCAACTTCTCTAAGTATAAATATCGCTTCGCTTTCTAGTTCTTTTGGAAACATTTTTTTAGTTTTTAATGGTTAATTTTTAGCGGTGTAGTCCACATTCTTTTTTGGAGGTGTCTTCCCACCACCATCTTCCGGCTCTGATATCTTCCCCTTCTTTTATAGCTCTTGTACAAGGAGAGCATCCTATGCTTATAAATCCTTTGCTGTGTAATGCGTTTTGTGGAACATTATGCGCTTTTAAATACTGGTTAACTTCCTCTAGGGACCAATTGATTAGTGGGTTGACTTTAAGCAGGTCAAAGTTTTCATCGTATTGAGCTTTAGCTAGTGAGTTTCTGTTTTGACTTTGTTGGGCTCTTAAACCAGTAATCCATGCTTGGTTACCACTTAAAGCTCTTCTTAAAGGGGTAACTTTTCTAATGAAACAGCACTCTTTCCTATTTTCAACAGATTCGTAAAAAGAATAGGCACCTTTTTCTTGGTATAGTTTTTCTACTGCTGAACTTTCTGGGAAATATACCGCAATTTTTGTTTGGTATTTCTCATTGGTTCTTTGCATAACCCTATAAGTGTCTTCAAACATTCTTCCCGTGTCTAGTGTAAAGATTTTGATTGGAATGTTGTTGGACAGAATCATGTCGGTAATGACTTGATCCTCTTGTCCAAATGATGTTGAAAATACAGCTAAACCATTGTGCTTTTCAGCAATATATTTTAGTGTGTCAACAGCAGAAAGGCTTTCTATTTGATTACTTATTTTTTCTATCGTATCTTTATTCATGTTCTTTGGGTTTTAGTATTCCCCATTTAATGTTTATCCAAAGTCTTTCATGGAAAAAGTATAAGGTCATTTTAATAATACTTTCAAGAATGGCTATTCCTGTTGCTTTTTCTACAGCTTGGGGGTCGTCCCCAAAGAAGATAATGGCAAGTATAAATGTGGTTCCAGAAGCGATGACACGCCATGAAATTGCTTTAGCTACTGATCTCCATGCTTTTTCTGTTTTCCACTTTGGTTTTGTTGAGTTTTCCATACAAAAATAAAAAGCAAAAGTATGTAACAAAAGTTACATAAGAAATTTTAGCCTAAAAAATTATGTTAATTAAATGTTTTTTTAGAAAAAACTAAAGAATAGTTAGGCTAATTCATTCTTACATGTACAATTTGTTTGGTTTCGAAGAATTCACCATCAAAATAGTTTGAGATTTTGTGAAGTGAGGGGTTGTGTTTAAAGTTTACTTCATTCAATTCTTCATGTAGGTCACCTCCTTTGAGGTAGATGATTCCATTGGGTAGATCGTTAAAACTATGCGATTTAAACTTATTTTTAACCCAAGGAACAAAGCGGTTCATTCGTGTTACTGCTCGACTGATTACAAAATCAAAGTTTCCTTTTACTTTTTCGGCACGTTGGTGAACTCCTTCAACATTTGTTAGTTTTAGAGCTTGTGCAACTTCATTCACCACCTTAATTTTTTTTCCAATAGAATCTACCAATAAAAAGTCGGCTTCAGGAAAAAGTATGGCAAGAGGGATACCAGGAAATCCTCCACCAGTACCAACATCCAGTAATTTAGTGTTGGGTTTAAACTCAATAATTTTAGCTATAGCTAAAGAATGAAGAACATGTCGCTCGTAGAAATTGTCAACATCTTTTCTACTGATTACATTGATTTGGGCATTCCAGAAAGAATACAATTCTTCTAGTTGCTTAAATTGTTCAAGTTGGAGAGGTGTAAGGTTAGGAAAATGTTTTAATAGTTGTTCCACAGTCGTTGTGTTAGAGTTAAATACGGTCTTTATTGTCTTTAAGAATGTTGAATAGAAAGTCTCTTGCTCTAAAAAGTTGAGCTTTAACTGTACCAAGTGGTAGATTCAGTTCTGAAGCTATTTCATCATAGCTCATTTCTTTAAAGTATCGCAATTCAATAAGGATTTGGTATCTGGGTTTTAAACGACCAACAACTGAGCGCATTAATTGAATTTTTTGGGCTCTGATTGCTTCCTCTTCAGGATTTCGGTTCTCACTTTTTAATTCAATCATAAAAGCATCCCCATCTTCATTTTCAAGTCTATTGTCAATGGAGAGAACATTTTTTTTCTTCTTTCTTAAAAAGTCAATACAATTGTTGGTGGCAATTTTGAACAGCCAGGTGCTAAAAGCATAATTAGGGGTGTATTGGTGTAATCGATTAAAGGCTTTACCAAAAGCTTCAATTGTTAGGTCTTCAGCATCATCTCTATTATTGACCATTTTTAAAAGCATGAAAAAAATAGAATCTCTATAGCGATCCATTAAATCTGTAAATGCTTTTTGATCTTTTTGATTGACAGCTTTTAAGACTAACTCATAGTCGATTCTAGCTTTGTCAGAAAGGTGATCTAAAGATTGGTTTTGCTTTTCCATCGTTTATGAGTTGTTATAAATGTTTACTTTTTGAAATTAGTGAGGGGGTCAAAAATAAGAAGATTAACTCCAAAAAAGGTGCCATGAAAATTAAATTTTTACTCCCCATAATTTTAAAAGGTTGACTAAAGGTAAGCATTTGAATTAGTATTTTAAAACCGACCAGTCCCAAAATATACAAAGGGAAAAAGTTTAATAATGCTAAAATTCCTGCTGAAACATAGAATAAGCCTATAGATAGCGGAAATAAGGTTAATAAAAATAATTGGAAAGACTTGTACCTGTTCCCCGTTGTGAAATGTCTAGATTTTTGTTCTTTCCAAGCTTTATAGGTATCTTTTGGAGTGGATAATGTAATCGCTTCCTCATTAAAAATAACCGTCGTGTTTTTTCGGTTTGAAGCTTCATTAACAAATAAATCATCGTCTCCTGAAGGAATATGATAATGGCTTTTAAACCCTCTTACCGAATCGTAGAGTTCTTTGGTGTATCCAAGATTTCTTCCAACTCCCATATAGGGAATTTTCGCTTTTGCAAACGAAAGGTATTGAATTGCTATCATAATGGCATCATACCTGATGAGTTTGTTTAAAAACCCTTTTTGATATTGATATGGTCCAGCACCTAATACAAGCATTTTATTATTTGAAAATCCTTGGGCCATGGATAAAATCCAATTTTGTGAAGTAGGAAAACAATCTGCATCTGTAAAGAGTAATCGATCGTGTTGTGCAGCTTTTATTCCTAAGGTTAAGGCCATCTTTTTTGCGTAGCCATCTTTACCAACATCTGGAATATCAACTGTTCTGAGGTGTTCGTATTGTTGCTCCAATGCCAATAATACATCTAAACTTTCATCCCATGAACGATCATTAACAACAATTACTTCAAAGTTAGGGTAGTTCTGGTTGAGAATAAGAGGAAGGTTATTGACTAAATTTTGTTCTTCGTTTCTGGCTGCTATAATAACTGAGATAGGAGGGGTGAAACTAGGAGCGTCCTTTTTTTTGGATGAAAAACCCAATCGTATAAAAAAGACGAGATAATAAAACATTTGGATGATAAAAGTTGCTCCAAATAATGAAATTAAGATATATTCTGATATGCTAAAGTTGATGTCCAATGTTAAAATAAGTTTATTCTAAAGAAACAAAAGTACTGTTCTTAAAGATATTATATATTTGCAGTTTGGAACTTTATCCACAACTTTATGAACTTTAGAATAGAAGCGAAAGACGAGAAGACGAAAGCAAGAGCTGGGGTCGTAACTACCGACCATGGAGAGATAGAAACACCAATTTTTATGCCTGTAGGTACTGCTGGTACTGTGAAAAGTGTACATCAGAGAGAGTTGGAAGAGGATATTAAAGCACAGATAATATTAGGGAATACCTATCATCTGTTTTTAAGACCAGGGTTAGATATTATAGAAAAAGCAGGAGGTTTACATAAGTTTAATAATTGGAATAAACCAATTTTAACAGATTCTGGAGGTTATCAAGTGTATTCTTTATCAAATACCAGAAAAATAAAAGAGGAAGGAGTAACCTTTAAATCTCATATTAATGGAGCAAGACATTTTTTTAGTCCAGAAATTGCTGTAGATATTCAACGTACAATTGGTGCTGATATCATTATGGCGTTTGATGAATGTACTCCGTATCCATGTGATTACTCTTATGCAAAACGATCGATGGAGATGACACATCGTTGGTTAAAACGTTGTACAGATCATTTTGATGCTGGTGAAGGTAAATACGGATATTCGCAAACTTTTTTCCCAATTGTACAAGGGAGTACCTATAAGGATTTAAGGAAACAATCAGCAGAGACAATTGCTTCGTTTGAAAGAGAAGGAAATGCAATAGGGGGGCTTTCTGTTGGAGAACCTGCTGAGGAAATGTATGAAATGACAGAGTTGGTATGTGATATTTTGCCTAAAGATAAACCGCGCTATTTAATGGGGGTTGGAACACCTGATAATATCTTAGAAGGAATTGCGTTAGGAGTGGATATGTTTGATTGTGTAATGCCTACAAGAAATGCCAGACATGGAACAATATTTACCAGAGAGGGGATTATGAACATGAAGAATGCAAAGTGGAAAGATGATTTCTCTCCATTAGATGAAAACGGAACTTCTTATGTCGATAGTTTTTATTCTAAGGCGTATGTTAGACACTTGTTTGCTGCAAAAGAATCTTTAGGAATGCAGATAGCAAGTATACATAACTTGGCGTTTTACCTTTGGTTAGTAGGTGAAGCTAGAGAACAAATAAAAGCTGGAACTTTTGGAGAATGGAAAAATAAGATGGTTCCAAAATTGAAAACAAGGTTATAAGAGAACACTTGAAAAAATTAGATTTATATATCATTAGAAAGTTCTTAGGGACTTATATCTTTATGATTTTAGCTGTAATGAGTATAGCTATCGTAATAGATATAAGCGAGAAGTTAAGAGACTTTACAGATGAAAATAATAACATCACTTTTAGTGATATTGCATTAGGGTATTATCCTTATTTCTTTTTACACTACGTTAATTTGTTTAGCTCCTTAATTATCTTTTTATCGGTGCTTTTCTTTACGAGTTTTATGGCTCAAAGGAGTGAAGTCATTGCGATTTTAAGTAATGGAGTGAGTTTTGCTCGATTTACAAGGCCTTATATGATGGTTTCTACGTTATTGTTGGCAATCGCTTTGTTGATGAATCACTTGGTAGTTCCGCACTCTAATAAAAAACGGTTAGATTTTGAGAGTAAGTATATTACAGTACTTGAAGGAAACTTTAAAAAAGTAACGGTAGTTATCGATTCTAATACTATTGTAAGGTTTAATCGTATCAACGCTAAGCACAATAGAGTCGATCGTTTGTGGGTAGAAAAATGGGCAACGAATAAAGACGGTGTTTATGAATTAACATCAGATATGCAGGTGAATTCAGCAAATGGAGATAGTGTATTGCATAACTGGGAATTGCATAATGTTTTTATTCGAAACATAAAAGAAGAGGGGGGAGAGGAGATTGTGCGTTATGATCAAGTTGATACTTTGTTGAATTTTAATACCAAAGATTTGGCTCAACGAAGTAATATTATGGAAGCAATGAATACGCAAGAGCTGATCAAATTTAGAAATAGAGAGAAAGAAAAAGGGTCAACACTATTGACTAATATTGAAATTGTCTTGTACGAAAGGACAGCTTATCCCTTTGCAACTTATATTTTAACTTTGATTGGAGTTGCTGTTTCTTCTCGGAAATCAAGAGAAGGGGTAGGTAAAAACTTAATTGTGGGATTGATTGCTAGCGTTACCTATATTTTCTTTATGAAAATGACAACTGTAGCTTCCACAAATGTGGGGTTGGCTCCTTGGATTGCTGTTTGGGTCCCCAATATCATCTTCGCTTTTGTAGCGCTTTATCTTTTTATGAAAAGGGTAAAAGAATAAACTGTTTACGTTTGGAAGCTAGTTGGTAGTTTGGTCTAGAATATAAGACTTAATGGCGTCAAAGTCTTTCGGAAGAAACCATTTTGTTGTTTGATCTTTCCTAAACCAAGTAAGTTGACGTTTCGCAAAATTACGTGTGTTTTTCTTGAGCAATGCTGTAGCTTCGTCAAGAGTAATCTCGCGCTTAAAGTATTTAAAATATTCTTTATAACCAACAGTGTTTAGAGCGTTGAGATCTTGGTATGGAACAAGAGCTTTAACTTCAGAGAGTAGTCCGTTTTCTAACATAAGGTCCACTCGTTGGTTAATTCTGTCGTATACAATACTTCTATCGGTATCAAGCCCAATTTTAATGGTTTCAAAAGCTCTGTTTTTTTTGGTGCCTTTTCGAAAGAAGGAATAAGGTTTTCCAGTGTGTCTGAAGACTTCTAGAGCCCTAATAATGCGTTGAGGGTTTTTTTGATTGATGGTTTCCCATATTTTGGGGTCAACTTCTTTTAGTTCTTCCTGCAGAGGAGTTAAACCATGTAATTCGAGTTCTTTGTTCAGTTGAGTTCTAATCTCTTCATTTGAGGGAATTTCATCAATACCATAACATACAGCATCAACATATAGCCCAGAGCCTCCAACTAGTACAGCAATGTCGTTTTTTTGGTAAAGTTCGTCTAGTTTCTGAATGGCATCTTTTTCAAATTGTCCAGCAGTATATTTTTCAGTAATCGACAAAAAATCAACAAAATGATGTGGGGCTGAAGCTAGCTCTTCTGGTGTCGGCTTGGCAGTGCCTATGGCCATTTCTTTAAAAAACTGACGGCTATCGGCAGAAATGATTTCACATGAAAAGTAGCGAGCCAGCTCTATTGCTAAAGCCGTTTTTCCAATTGCCGTAGGTCCAACAATTACAATTAGTGTTTTTTTCTTTTCCATGTTTAATAGCTGATGTGTGATTAAACTTATTTAGGTAGAAGTTAATGTAGAAAGAGAAATTAACTTAAAAAGTACTCGCTAAGTTTTTTATATTAGGACTTTTGTTGTCAGCAAAGGTACTTTAATTCGTCTATTATAGCAATGAAGTTGAATAGAATTTAATAGAACTTATCAACTTTAATAAAACACTGTAAAATACTTTTATAATTTTGCTACAATGGAACATAAACAACTGATAGTATTTGTAAAAAATAAAGAATTAGGTAAGGTCAAAACTCGATTAGCTAAAACGATAGGGGATGAAAAAGCATTGTTTATCTATAAAGCACTCTTGCAGTATACGTGCTTTGTGGCTGGTAAGGTTGATGCTTTAAGAAAGGTATATTATACCAATTACATTGATTCTAATGATGAGTTTGAAGGGGATTTGTTTGAGAAAAGAATTCAAACAGAAGGGGATTTAGGAGAAAAAATGTATGGTGCTTTTAAAGATTCTTTTGGGGAATTTGCCGATAAAGTAGTTTTGATCGGTAGTGATTGTTATGACCTTTCTGAACGCATTATAGAAGAGGCTTTTTTAGCGCTAGATCATCATGATTTTGTATTAGGGCCTGCAAATGATGGAGGTTATTATTTGATTGGTATGAGGAGTTTAGAAAAGTCTGTTTTTGAAAATATAATTTGGAGCACAGAAGATGTTTTGCTTGATACTTTAATTCAAATAAAAAAACGAAATAAAAGCCATTTTTTACTGCCAACATTAACAGATGTTGATGAAGAAAAAGATTTGGGGGAACTTAAGAATTTTATCTAAGTAATACGAATACCAACCATACAAACATCATCAGTTTGCTCCGTAGCTCCTTTCCATTTTTGGAACGTTTCGTCCACAATTTCTTTTTGAGTGCCAACATCTTTTGAACTAATGTTGATGAGCATATTTCTAATAGGTTGATAATAGAATTTTTTATTTCTTTTTCCTCCTTTTTGGTCGGGGTAACCATCTGTATGCATGTATAACATGTCTCCAGGTTTAGCCTGAAATTGATGCATTTTTAATTTTATCTGATCTTTAAAACCAATGGTTTCTTTTGAACCTTTGAATTCAGTTAGAGCTCTACCTCTAATTAAGTATACGCTGGTATGAGTCCCGGTAAATGTAATTTGGTAGGTTTTGGTATCAAGGCAAATCAAACCAAGGTCCATACTATCCATAACTTTGGCTTTAATTGACCCTCCAAGTCTAATCTTAATACGAATGTGTAATTCTTGAAGAATTTCAACAGGGGTGTTAAAGTTGTCTTGAAGAATCTCATTCAGTAAATTGTTACCGATAATCGTCATAAAGGCTCCTGGAACTCCATGGCCAGTACAATCAACGACAGCTAAATATTTTTTATTGTTTTTTTCATAAAACCAATAAAAATCACCGCTAACAATATCTTTAGGGTTTAGCAGTGCAAAATAATCTTGCCATACAGCGCTTAACGTTGTATCAGATGGTAAAACAGCCTGTTGAATCCTTTTGGCGTAATTAAAGCTATCTGTTATTTGATTGTTTTTAGCTTCCAGTAAGGTCTTTTGTTGAGAAAGTTTAACTTCAGATTTTTTTACAGTACTTACGTTAGTATCAATAAATACAATTTTATTGACTTCCCCTTTTTGATCTAATATTGGAGTTAAAGTTGTTTGAACCCATAATATTGAACCATTTTTTTTGAAATGTTTACTGGTGTAAAATGAAGATTTTTTAGTAGAAATACACTCGTTAATAACAGTTTGTAATCCCTGAAAATTACTGGTGTCAATAATGTTTGTTCCTAAACGTTGGTCAGCTTCTTTTTGAGTGAGTTGGTACATTTCCAAAATACCTTCGTTCATCCATTCGATAATTCCCTTACTGTTGGTGATGATTACGGTACTGTCTATTTCTTTCGCTACAATAGATAGTTTTTCTAGCTCTTCATTTTGGGATTTTAATAATTTATTTTTCTTTCTGTTTTTTAAAAAGGAGAAAATTACAAACCAAGTAAAAATGGTACCCAAACCAAAAATAATCATCATGATTAATTTTTGATTTTTTTGACTTTCGATTTCTATTTGATTTTTTTCTAGTTCTGCACGTTTTAATAGTAACTCTTTTCCTTTCTTTTCTGAGCTATATTTACGTTCAATAGCAAGTAGTTTTTCCTCTTTGCTTTCTGCTCTTAATGAGTCTTGGTATTTAATTGCTGTTTTGTAATTGTCATAAGCCGATTTGTATAACCCCTTGGCTTTATAAATGTCTGATTTTAGGAAATAATAATTGGCGATTTTTGATTTTGACTTTAAAATTTGAGCATGCTGAAAAGCAGAATCGGCCAGGTTTTCGGCCTCTTCATATTTATCATACTTTATAGCGTGTTTAGCTTTGGTGTTAAAGTAATAAATGTCAATGTTTGAGGCATTTAAGATGTTTCTTGCAGAATCCATTTTGTTAAACCAAACTAGGGAAGAATCATGTGTTTGATAAATGTTGTCGTAACAGTTTGCTAGCCCAGCAACAGTATAAAAGTATTCTGTTCCCATAATTTTATGCTGGTCAGCAATTTTTAAGGCCTTTAGGTAATCTTCAGCTGCTTCAACATAGTTCTGTCTGCTGGCTTTAAAGGTAGCTAAAGCTGTAGAGGTGCTAATTTGTGAAGCTAAATTCGATGTTTTTAAAGAAATTTGATGGGCTTCGTTAGCATATTCCTCCGCACTGTCGAGATCTCCACTATCTTGCATTAATGCAGCTAAGTTGGTTAAAATTTGAATACGATACTCTATATCGTCGGTAAGTTCAATGGTTTCGAGAGCTTTTATCGTATGTTCAGCTGCTAAACTAAGGTCTCCTTGAATACTGGCTATTGCACCTAAGTTCATATAGCCTTTAGCAACCCCTTTTTGATAGCCAATTGACTGACTTAGGGTAATGCTTTGGTTAAGAAAGAAAATCGTTGAGTCTGGAAAAGTGTTAAAGTACTGTGATGCTATTTTGCTAAGCGCGTCCACTTTTAAAGTGTCCTCCGATTTTTCAGAACGTACAACATTCCAAAGACTATCTAAGTCTAAATCGTATATTTGTGCATTCGACTGGTTGGAAATAAGAATTCCAACAAGCATAAATAGAGCAGAAATGTTAAGTTTTATTGAAGTCATTAGAATAAACAGAAGTGTGTTTCACGTAAATATACACTCAAATTGATAAAAGTAATAAAGAACAACAGATAATACAATCAAAACGTTTAAATATCGTTTATATTTTATGAAATTTTACATCTGTGCATACGTTATTTTTTATGCTTTAGCTTTTTGGGGGCAACAAGAAGAGGTTTATCTTGTTGAAGGGATTAAAGTAGAGGGAAATACGACTACATCTGAAGATGCGATTATTACGTTGAGTGGCTTGAAAATAGGAGAGTATATTCGAATTCCTAGTCCAAAAGTTCAGTATGCTGTTCAAGCTTTATGGGATGAGGGAGTTTTTGATGATATAGTGATATCAAAACAAGTACGTAAAGAAAAAGTTTTTCTGACGATACGCTTAAAGGAATATCAACTATTGGGGGAGCTGTTTTTTGAGGGGGTAAATGATAGTGAGAAAAAGAAAGTATTGAATAATAAGCGAGTTCAAGTATTAAAACGTTACAGTCCACATGCTTTAAAGACAATAAATCATACCATTAAAAGCGTTTTGCAAAGTAAAGGGTATCGATCGTCAGAAGTGCTATTAACCGCACAAACAGATACTTTGAAACGCGTCAATCTAAATTATCGGATTGAGAAAGGAGAACGTTCAAGAATCAGAACAATTAAATTATTAGGAGGTTTAGAGAGGAGTAAGGAGGTGTTAAATAAGTTGGGGAAGCTTGATCAGGCTCATCCCTTTAAACAAGGGAAGTATTATGTGCAAAGTCAGGAAGAGCTAGTTCAAGGTATCATTAAAGTTTATCAAGAAAAAGGGTTTTTAGATGTAGAAGTGGATAGCGTAGCGGAGTTTTACGAAAAAAACAATGTTGATTTTTCTATTTATCTTAAAGAAGGAAATCAATACTGGTTAAAAGATATTGCTTTTAATGGTTGTGAGCTCTTTACTGAAGAAGAGCTGAAAAGAGTTGTGGCTTCTTTAGTAGGTAAAGTTTATGCTAAACCTAGGTTGGAAGAGCGTTTGTTTTTTGAGGAAAAAAGAAATGATGTTACTTCTAGGTATGTCGATAATGGCTATGCAAATTTAAAATTAAACTTTGTAGAACAGTTTGAGGGAGATAGTATTGTTAAGATAATTGTAGAGGTGAAAGAGGGAGAGCAATACAGTTATGGAAAGATAGCGTTTAAAGGTAATGTCCGAACAAAGGATAAAATCCTACATCAAACAGTGATTACCGCTTCGGGAGATCAATTTTCAAGGAGTAAAATTATTTTATCTCAAAATAAATTGATGCAGTTAGATTATTTTATCCCAGAAGCATTTGATGTGGATTTAAATATTGATACACTAAATAAAAAAGTGGATGTAACCTATATCTTAAAAGAACGAATCTCAGATCGTTTTTTAGTAAGTGGTGGATTTGATGGAACATATTTAATAGGAACTTTAGGTTTTGATTTTAAAAATTTTGAATTATCTGATGTTTTTAGAAAAGGGGCACGTTGGAATCCTTTGCCAGCCGGTGGAGGACAGCATTTATCTATTAAGGCTCAGAGTGATGCGCAAAATTATTACGGGTTTTCTTTTTTGTTTGAAGAACCCAGGTTGAAAAATAAACCTGTTGGTATTGGGCTATCTTCTGATTATGCGTTTTATAACGATGGAGCTGGAGGAACGTTGAGTTTAGTTTCTTCTCAAATAGGAGTGTCTCACTTTCCTATGAAAAATAAGCCGTTTTTAAGGTTGAGTCATCAATTAAATTACCAGTATTATCAACCAGAAAACTATTCATTGTTCGGTTTTATGAATGGTTTTTATAACGCAATGTCTTACAATGTTTCTTTGGTAAACCAAACAACAGATAATGCCTTTTTCCCTACTACAGGAAGATTGTTTAAGCTTGAGGGACGTTCAACAATCCCTTATTCATTGTTGAAGACCATAGATCAGACAGCTAGTACTCAGGAAAATTATAAATGGTTAGAGTATTATAAGTTAAAAGCTTCGTTTAAATTATTTAAGCCTTTAGACAAAAAGCGTAACACTATTTTAGCTTCAAAGTTTGGAGTAGGAGCCTTAGGAAGATTTACCCAGGATTTAGATGTAGTACCATTTGGAAGATTTGAAATGGGAGGGACAGGGATAACGAATTATAGTATTAATGCCAATGACATTATAGGGTTAAGAGGATATGATGTAGGAAGTTTGTCAAGTGATGGAGGAGATCCACTAGCACTAAAAATGAGTGTGGAATTAAGGAGAAAACTAATTACTTTTGAAAAATGGATGTTAACGGGGCATGCCTTTTATGAAAATGGAAACACCTTTGCATGGGGAGATCAGTTTTCATTGAACCATTCTACAGGAATAGGAGGAAGATTGTATATTCCAATGTTAGGAGTTGTAGGTGTTGATTGTGGGTGGGGTATGAGCAAACAAAACTTTGATTGGAAAAAGCCTACAGTTCAGTTAACGATAGGTTTAGATGTTGGAGACTTTTAAAAGAGAGCATTTGAGGAAGTTATATTTACATACAGTATCAGCAAGTCTTATTTTAGTGGTATTAGCAATCTATCTATTACTTCCATTTTATCTAGTAACTTTTGATGAAAAACAAGGGTTTTATATTGCCAAAGGGATACATCAATCGGTATTAAAGGTAGCAGCATTGTTCTATATTTTTTATCAGGCGTTTTTAATTGAGAGAGCGACGAAAGAAACAAAATTAGAACGCTTTTTAAAAGGAGTAAGAAATGGGAAGTTGGAGAAAGGAGACTGGAAAAATATTCGCTACACCCTCGTTAAATTCTTTTTTATTCCATTGATGCTACCGTCTGCAATTATTTATTTGGATTTATTGATTGAATTGAGTCGTTCAAAATGGAGTTACACGGGAATTGTGCCGTTTTTTAATCAAACGATTTTTACTTTTATTATTTATAGTGTTTCTTTTGTGACGTTAGGTTATTATGCATTTGGTTACTTATTCGAGTCTAAGAAGTTAAATAGTGAGGTGAAGTCCGTCGATGATACTGTTTTAGGTTGGGGAGTTTTGTTAATTTGCTACACACCGTTTTTTGTTTTTATGACAAAATACGTCCCGTTTCCTACACAAGATTATGCTTTTTTTGTGAATCAAGAGGTGACCTTTGTGGTGCGGATTGTTTTAAGTATAGTTATGCTTTTTAAATTGTCGGTGGTAATGAGATTAGGAGCTAAATGTTCGAATTTAACGAATAGAGGTATCGTAACAAGTGGAGCATATCGTTATATTCGTCATCCACATTATTTAGCAAAACTAATCGTCTGGTGGGTTACTTTTTTGCCTTATTTAGTAGGTCATTTATGGGCTATAGGTCCTATGTTATTTTGGACAGTTATATATTTTTTAAGAGCTGTTACCGAAGAAAGGCACCTTTCAAAGGATCAGGAGTATATTGATTACAAGAAAAAAGTGAAATGGATGTTTATTCCTTATGTTGTATAAAAACGGAAAGTTTTTTCTTTAGCTAAACTGCAACCTTTTTATACAACTGGTATCGTGTAGGTAAAATAAATAATACGATATGAAAAAAAAGGGAGTAAAGAAAGTTTTGACGTTTTTGATGATAACATCATTTGCGATGTCTTGTAAAAAGGTGACTAAAAGAAAAGTAGCAAAAGATTGGCAAATTTCAAGTCTGTACAGTGAATTTAAGACGTTAGATTCTGATGGTGAGCTAGAAAGAGTGTTAAAAATTGAGGGGGATGAAGTTCATTTGAAAGAAGCTGACGACTATAGTGGAGTAATGAATTATACAGGAGTTCCATTGGATGTGAGTTTTTCAATAAAAAAAGATGGGACTTGGGAGAAAAAAATGCACTATAGGGTTACAGGAAAATATGTGAATACAGGAGGAGAAGAGGTTGTTTCTGAAGAAACTGTTCACGAACATTATAAGGGAAGTTGGAATTTTTTAGGCGGAGTAGATACGTTTAAGAAGAATGAAAGAATTGTTTTTAATGTGACTTCTGGTAACCGTAGTTATGCTTATCGCTTTGTAACAGCTAACCATCCCGATCATGAAGAAGAATATAGCTATGAAGACGCCTATATAGATGGGGAGGCCTCAACCATTTATTTGGTAAAGGACGTCAGTAATAAAACCTTAAAGTTAACGTACACAGGAAACTCATCAACTGTGGGGCAAGCCAATGGGGTTCCCGTTTTAAAAACAGGAAGTTTGGAAGAAATAATAACATTAAAAAACTAGCAAGAATTTGAATTCAATATTGTTTGTATATACTCAAAACAATTCCCCAATGTTGAAAAGTAACCTGTTATTTTAACCTGAATAAATTGTATTTTTGTGGGCAAGATTAAAACCGATAAACAAAATGCAAGAAGCAACTTTAGAACAAGCAAAAGAATTAGGTCTTTTAGAATCTGAATTTGAGAAAATAAAAGAAATTATGGGGAGAACTCCTAACTTCACAGAAATGAGTGTATATTCTGTAATGTGGAGTGAGCACTGTTCTTATAAAAACTCAATAGTTTGGCTAAAAACATTACCCAAAACAGGTCCGCACATGTTGGTTGAAGCAGGGGAGGAAAATGCCGGATTAGTAGATATAGGAGATGGATTGGCATGTTGTTTTAAAATAGAGTCACATAATCATCCAAGTGCTTTAGAACCTTATCAAGGTGCAGCTACTGGTGTTGGAGGTATCAATAGAGATATCTTTACTATGGGGGCTAGACCAATTGCTCAGTTAAATTCTTTGCGTTTTGGAAATATAGAAAATGATCGTACAAAGTGGTTGGTAGAAGGAGTAACAAAAGGTATTGGCGATTATGGTAATGCTTTTGGTGTTCCTATTGTAGGAGGAGAAGTGTTTTTTGACGATAGTTATAATCAAAACCCTTTAGTCAATGCATTCTCTGCAGGGATAATGAACGTTGGTGATATGATTTCAGCAACAGCTTCTGGGGTTGGTAATCCCGTTTTTATTGTTGGATCTGCTACAGGAAAAGATGGAATTCATGGAGCTGCATTTGCTTCTAAAGATATTACAGAAGATTCAATGGACGATTTACCAGCTGTACAAGTTGGAGACCCTTTTCAAGAAAAGTTATTACTTGAAGCTACTTTGGAATTAGCAAAAACTGATGCTGTGGTTGGTATGCAAGATATGGGAGCCGCTGGTATAACATGTTCTACTTGTGAAATGAGTGCTGCTGGAGAAGTAGGGATGAAGATCGATTTAGATAAAGTTCCAACTCGCCAGAAAGGGATGAAAGATTGGGAAATCCTTTTATCAGAATCACAAGAAAGAATGTTGGTGGTTGTAGAAAAGGGAAAAGAACAAATTGTACAGGATATTTTCGATAAGTGGGACTTGAACTGTGCAGAGATCGGTGAAGTAACCGGTGATGGAATGGTTGAATTCTCTTATGAAGGAAAAGTCGTGGCTAATGTCAATGCAGATTCTTTAGTTTTAGGAGGTGGAGCTCCAATATACAACAGAGAGTATAAAGAACCTGCTTATTATGAAGAGTATAAAAAGTTCTCAATTGATTCCGTTCAGGAACCAGAGAATTTAGTAGAAGTGGCTAATTTCTTATTAACACACCCAAATATTGCCTCAAAACGATGGATTTATGAGCAATACGATAGTATGGTAGGAGCAGGTAGTATGAGTACCAATACTCCTACTGATGCAGGGATTGTAAATATTAAAGGAACAGATAAAGCATTAGCAATGACGGTTGATTGTAACTCTCGTTATGTAAATGCTGATCCTGAAACAGGATGTGCAATAGCGGTTTCAGAAGCAGCTAGAAATATTGCTTGCTCTGGAGGTCAACCTTCTGCAATCACTAATTGCTTAAACTTTGGAAACCCATACAATCCTGAATCTTATTGGCAGTTTGTAGGGGCAATAAAAGGAATGACAAAAGCTTGTGAAAAGTTCGAAACACCAGTTACTGGAGGAAATGTAAGTTTTTATAACCAATCTGTAATTGATGGGGTTGAGGTTCCAGTTTTTCCTACACCAACAATAGGAATGTTAGGAGTTGTAGAAAATAAAGAAAATGTAATGTCTCTAGATTTTAAACAAAAAGGAGATTTGATTTTCCAGATTGGTAAAACCGTAGAAGATATTGCTAGTTCTGAGTATTTATACAGTTATCATAATGTAAAAGCCTCTCCTGCTCCTTATTTTAATTTAGAAGAAGAGTTTGCAATGCAACAGACTGTCAAAGGTTTAATTGAAAATAAACTGGTCAATGCAGCGCATGATTGTGCTGACGGAGGGTTATTCATTGCTTTAGCTGAGATGTCGATGCCAAGAGCATTAGGTTTTGATATCGTTACTGATTCAGAAGTAAGAGAAGATGCGTTCTTATTTGGTGAGGCGCAAGGAAGAGTTGTGGTAACAGTTGATAATGCTTCAGAAGAAGATTTCTTAGATTATATGATTGCGTCTGGAGTGCCTTTTACATTATTAGGACATGTAACACAAGGTAAGATGAATGTCGATGAAGTGCATTATGGATTCTCTAAAGACGTTAAACAACGTTTTGATAATGCTTTAGGAGATAAAATGAAGCAAAATTAATGTGGAGATGATAGCGCTAAGTGTTAAAAACGAAAATGGAGACTTGAAAGAGTATCAAGTAGACTCTGAAATTGTTAAGGGGCTGTATTTGACTTATGATTTGGAAAAAGTTATAGCCAATAGTCAAAATTTTGGAGTGCTATTAAATGAGCAATTAGGAAAAGTAGCAACTAAAATTAAAAGTCTAAAAGAAGTTTCTATTGTTACCATTGAAGTGTCGGCTGATAAAAAGTTCCAATATTTTGTTGGCAATGATTTAGGACTAGAGGCTTTGGTGAAAGTACCAGAGAATCAAATGCCTAACAATATCAAAGAAGTAGTGCTTAAAGCTTATCATTTAATTCAAAAATCCCACCTCGTGTCGAAGATTCAAATGAATTAACTGTTGGTGAAATATTATTTAGATAGATAGAATCATTTAAAGCCCTTTTTTTGGAAAGGGCTTTTTTTGTGATGAGAAATCATAGCGTTTCATTAAATTCGTAAAAAAAAGAAAGAGTATGTATAGCGGAAATATCAGAAAGATGAGGTCAAAGTTAGTGAATGGGAAAGTGGAGTATCAATTGCCACTTTATCATATTTTAGAGCCGAATCATTTTATTCCAATGAATGAAATGATTGGTCAGACGATTGCTATTCAATTTGACCATGCGATACATTGCGTGGCAACAGGGAAGAAAATAAAGAAGACTTTTGGTAATGGGTTGAGTTATGATGCTTATAAAAACTCTCCTTTAGCTGTTCCAAGTATTATTAATCCAGAATTGAGCAGGATTCATGAAGGAATCGCGTTACGGGATGAAGCTTGGGAGATTGCGCATCATTTGAAGCCTCATGTTGTTTACCTTTCTAAAACAGCTGGAGTAAAAGTTGGAGTAACGCGAACAACACAAATGCCAACCCGTTGGATTGATCAAGGAGCTTCTGAAGTTATTGTGCTAGCCGAAACTCCATATCGTCAAGCAGCTGGTTTAATAGAAGTAGAGTTAAAACAATATATTTCAGATAAAACTGCTTGGCAAAGAATGCTGAAAGGTGAGCTAAGCGAAGATAACTTGGTAGATAGAAAAAATGAGCTGTTGACTAAGTTGCCAGAGGAACTAAAAAAGTTTGTGTTGGAAGATGATGCTATTCATACAATTGAGTACCCTATTGAAGAGCATCCAACAACAGTAAAAAGTTTAAAGTTAGATAAAGTGCCTGTGTTTGAAAAGAAGCTGGTAGGAATAAAAGGACAGTATTTGATTTTTGATGATAACACGGTAATGAACGTAAGAAGTCATGAAGGGTATGCTATTTCTTTGTCAATTTAATTGTCGTTTTGTTGATAACAATTACAGATAAATGACTAAATTATTTAGTTATTTGCTTGTTAATAAGAAAAATAGTGGTATAATTGTCTTAACAAAAATTAACACATATTAACTATTTAAAACAACAAAATTATGAGTGAAGAATTATTAGATTCAGCAACTGGTGAACCAAATGGAGAGAGACCTACATTTTTAACCGTTCTTTGTATTTTAACGTTTATTGGATCTGGATTAGGAATTTTAACCTATTTATTTGCAATAATTGGTTTAGGAGCTATCTTAGGTTCTCTAGGTGGTGGTGCAGCTGCTGGTGGAGGTATCTTATGGTCTATTTTTGGACTTATTGCTGCTGTTTTGAGCTTTTATGGAGCATTACAAATGTGGAAGTTAAAAGCTCAAGGGTTTATGATTTATGTAGCAGGAGCTGTTGTAGGTATGGCTACAGGGATTATTACTTCTGTTTCTGTGGGAGCAGGGGTAGGAAGTATGGCAATGGGGTTAGTTTTCCCAATCTTATTTATTGTTCTTTACAACATGAATAGAAAACATTTAACTGCTTAAGAAAAGTAGTTTATAAAACAAAAAAACTCAACTATTGCTAGTTGAGTTTTTTTTTGTTCGAGTTGGTGGTTTTATGCTTCAATATTGAGTACAAAACCAATTCCGTGAATGTTTTTGATGTTGATGTTTTCATCGGCTTTTAGGTATTTTCTTAGCTTAGTAATAAAAACATCTAAGCTTCTACCATTAAAGTAATTATCATCACCCCAAACCATATTTAAAATCAGTTCACGTTCAATAACCTTACCTTTTTGTTTACTTAATAGTTTGAGGATTTCAGCTTCTTTTTTAGTAAGCTTACGCTCTTCCTCCCCCTCTTTACGTAATTTGTAGTTGGAAGTATCAAATGTATATGATCCGATAAGAATATCAGAACTTTCGACTTTTTCAGTAACACCACTTCTTTTTAAAATGGCTTCAATTCTTAGTTGAAGTTCGTCCATATTAAATGGTTTGGTGATATAATCATCTGCTCCAACTTTAAAACCTTTAACTTTATCTTCAGCAAGTGACTTTGCCGTTAAAAAGATGATTGGAACATTTTGATTGATTTTTCGAATATCTTCAGCAAGACTAAAGCCATCTTTTTTAGGAAGCATAACATCTAAGAGACAAATGTCATATTGCTCTTTGTTAAAAGCTAAAAGCCCTTCTTTTCCATCTTTGCTCAAGTGAACATGATAGTTGGATAAACTAAGGCTGTCTTGAATGACAAAACCAAGATTCATGTCGTCTTCAACCAATAATATTTTTATTTTTTCACTCATCGTGTATGTTTTATAACTATAAATACCCCTAAATATAATTAAAAAAAATGAAGTGCTCTAAACTTAATTGAAGGCAATTTCTATAGAGGTATAGGAAGCATTATTATATTAACCCATTCACAATATATTCAAGGATGGTACCATTTTTTTGAGTGTTAGGATTAAGTAGTGCTTCAGAAATAAACTCAGGACGCCTAATGAGTTTTCTTTCCATCATTTCTACAATGGTGTTGTAGTTTTTGATAGAGGTCTTTCCAATTAATAAAGGAGTTAAATCGTAGCCACTATTCCATAATTTGTAAAAATGAGCAAAACCTTTTAGATACAAATAATCTTTTGTAAAACCACCACCTCTAAAAACTCGAGTAATGATCATAAAGGCATCATCTCTATCAATATTGTACTCACTAGTGATGTAATTGAAAATAGTCTTAAAATCACTCTTTTTAACCATCATGTCAATACAAATCACTCGTAGAGCCAAAACTCTTAGTCGTTTCAATGTTAAATTTCCAGATAAGTACTCAGAAAGAACAGCCAGACCTTCTTGGGTATAGGTATTCACTGGGGTTCCAACATTGAAAAGTTTTATCGGTTGTAGGTTAGAGTTCATGGTAGTTACCATGTGTACTCCAATTTCATGATGCACTAAAAAGTCTAACTCTTTCTGGCTAAACAGCGCATTTTCTTTAACAAGTACTTTTTTTTGCTGATTTAAAACCATGGCTTCAGCGGCTAAATCTTTACTGATTCCTACATTTGCTTTAAAACCATAAAAATCAAAGCTTTCTTCAAAAGCTTTTTTAGCATCAATAGCTGTTAGTTTTTTTCCTGTTTTTCGTTCATCAGGAATTTGAGGCAGGCTCATTAAGTAACGCGCATTTCTTAAATCTTTGTCACTAGGGCTACCAAAATATCCTAGAGAATTGTATAAGAAGCGTTTAGTGCCAATGGTTGCTAATAAATCAATTTTATCTGCGTATGCACTAATTGTAGTTTCGTACATCTTTTGAATTTCGATGTCTTCAATCCTATCAGCTTTGATGGCATATAACTTTCTTTTTAATAAATAGGGGTCAATTTTTATTGGACGATATTTAAAAGTAGGATTAATAGTATACTTACTCTTAAAGAAAGCTTTTTTCTCTTTTTCGATGTTAATAGGGTTAACAAATTGTAAAAGCTCAAAATTTTTAACAATCTCGTATAATTGTTGGTCAATTTTAAGAACCTCAGGATCAATTTGGTTGTCTAGTAACGTGCTTTTACGTTTAGATTGCCAATTGGTGGTAGACAAGGCAAAAGCATTAGCATGGTTTAGGATAGCTTGTTTGAGAGAACTTTTAAGTGATTTAATCACATTAGGATAGCCAATACCCTCTAGTTCATCACAGTATATTTTTTTGACTTCAGTTGCTAGGACTAAAGTTTTGTCAAAATGTTTAGTAATAAAAGCTAAATTATAGCCTCTTCCTTTAAAAACATCATCTATAGCAGATGTCGTTTCGATTTCAGGAATTGTAATAGACTCAAGTTCTTTATTCCAAGAGATTATATGTTCTTTAAATTTTGGATCAACCTTTTCGGCTCCAATATTAAAAACAGGAACCTTTCTTTCCCATCTTCTGAAATTATAAGAGTGCATGTCGTAAACCACACAGCCATCAAATAATTCCTCTAATTTTTTAATCAAAGCGTAAGTTACCCGATAATAGTTGGTGTGTTTTTTTAAAGAAACCTGGCGCTCTCCTTTGGTTAATGGCTTAGTCCAAACTTTTTTACCCCAAGCTTCTTCAAAAATACAACTTTCAGGAGCTCTGTTTAAGTCGTATTCATAACGCGAGTCATTACCAACTAAAGTAATAGGAAGAGCTGCAATAAATTCATCAGTATAAGGATCTTCCTCATACCATCTTTCGTAATCATTTAAAGCAGCTTTCTCTTTTAATTCTGGCCTTAAATTTCCTCCAGCATGGATAGCTGTACAAACATAAGGGACGTAGCGGTTTATTTTTATTTGAAAAGAATTGTCATTAGTTCTGGCCTCAAAAACTTCTTTTCGGTTTATTTTTTTTATAATTTCTTCAACAGAAAGACTAAGCATTATCAACTATTTTACGGTGTTCTTGTTTTCGTATTGAGAGCGTGTATTCGCTCTTCACTTGTTCTTCTAGGTAGTTAATGATGTCTTTTTGTATTTTGACTTTATATAATTTATTAATGTCTCCAATTCCTCCTGGACTCATTACATTTACTTCAATGAGTTTTCCTCCAATTAAGTCCAATCCAGAAAAGTATATCCCGTCAGCAACAAGTTTTTTCCCTATTCTTCTACACAATTCTTTTTCTTCTTTTGTAAGGTAATGTTTCGCTACATGTCCACCCGCTGATAAGTTTGAACGTGCATCACCTTCTGCTGGCACTCTTCTAATAGCACCAATTGGTTGGTCATGTAACATCAATACTCTAACGTCTCCTTTGTCAGCACCTTCTACATAATCTTGTAAAATCACATAGTTAGACTGTTTTCCTTCTTGTCCACTAATATAAAAGTCAAGTAAAGAGCTAATGTTTTGCATTGCACTTTTTTCTAATACGATTACTCCTTTTCCACCATATCCATTAAGAGGCTTTAAGATCATTTTACTGCCTTCATTCTCTTTGATGATGCTTTTAAGGTAATTAATGTTTTTTGAAACATAAGTAGCTGGAATAATCTCTCTTTTGGGATCGTAATACGAAGCAGTATATATTTTATTGTTCGCCTCTCTCAGTCCTCTAATGCTGTTAACAAGGAAGACATTGTTCTTAACTGAATCCAAAAAGTTTAAAACTAATGGGTCAATTGGGGGATTGGCTCTCATAAAAATAACATCAAAACCTTCTAAGGGTAACATTTTCTCAGAAAGTTGTGCGTTTTTATAAAAGCTAGATAGGTTGGTCTTTACTTCTTGGTCTTTTTTAAAAACCTTTGTTTGAGCCATCGTGAGGCTATCCCTAATAGTAAGATTAGCAGGTGTAGCCATAGCTACAGTATGTCCTCTTTTTACACATTCATGTATTAGAATTAATGTAGAATCTTTTTTGGGGTCTACCTCTTCCCAAGGGTACATGATGAAACATATTTTCATATCGCAAAGATAGTTTTTGTGTTATACGTCTTATAAGACTTGTAAAACTAAACTATTTTTAAAAAAAACAAAATTTCGAACAATTAAAAAATTGAAAGATTTAATGGAGATTTATTTTACGCTTACAGGAAGAACATAAAATATTGTCGACATTGTCAATTGTTTTTATGGATTCAGCAGCATCTTGCATTACACAAGCTTGACCAGATTCACAATGTGGTAAACCTAAATTGTGCCCCAGTTCATGAACGCAAATTTTTTGAATACGTTCAATGAACAAGGATGGAGTAGATTTTTTATACCTGAAAGTTGAAACAATAGCGCTAGGTCCTGCAACATAACCCAACCCAAAAACTCCCCAATCTTTGTATTTGTATTCAGGTTGTTTTATAGCTCCTTGAGCATCCCGTTTGGTGGTAGAAATGTCATGGTGTGTTAACCCTAAAACATAGTCGATACTATCTGGTTGGGAATGTTTTAAGAAGCGAAGTATTGAGTCTGCTCGATATCGAGGTGTTTTGACAGTTGTAAAGGCCGTTTTTGGAAGCTTTTTTTGGGGAAGTAAATAGACTTTAAAATCATAGGTGTTTTCAATAGAAAGGGTAATTGAGTCTAAAATTTCTTTTGAAAAAGAATTGAATGGTTGAAGACCAACTTTTTTCGGTTGATTTTTAATGCAGGAAAAACTGCTTATAATAAGGATTAGAATAAAAAGTTGTTTCATTGTCGATAAAATTAGTAATTTTAATACTTATCAAGGGGTAAAAATGTTACAGCTGTTCTTTGGTTTTTATGGTATGCTTAACATTCAGTTAATGTATAAGAAGTATATTTGTAGTAGGATAAAAAAATAGAAAATTATGGCCAAAAAAATTTTATTAGTGGATGATGAAACGGATATTCTAGACTTAATAAAATATAATTTAGAAAAAGAGGGATTTGATGTAAAAATAGCTAATAATGGAAAAACAGCTATTGATATAGCCAGTTCATTTGTGCCTGATTTGATATTGTTGGATGTTATGATGCCCGAAATGGACGGTGTTGAAACTTGCATAGAACTGAGAAAAAATAGCAAGTTAAAACAGGTTATTATTGCTTTTCTAACGGCAAGAGGAGAAGATTATTCACAAATTGCTGGTTTTGAAGCAGGAGCTGATGACTATATTACTAAGCCAATAAAGCCTAGGGTATTGGTCAGTAAAGTGAAGGCTTTATTAAGAAGAACAGAGCAAGAGCATGTTGAAACATTGGGATCTTCTAAATTATCAATCGACGAAGAACGTTATGTGGTGTTGTGTGAAGGAAGTGAGATTGTATTGCCCAAAAAAGAATTTGAATTACTAAAATTATTATTGTCTAAGCCTGGGAATGTGTTTACACGTGACAATATCTTTACTGCTGTATGGGGAAATGATGCGGTGGTTGGAGAAAGAACAATTGATGTACACATTAGAAAACTAAGAGAAAAAATAGGAGACAATTATATTTCAACAATAAAAGGAGTTGGTTATAAATTAATCTTAGAAGATTAAGTGTAATCCAACTATTTAATAATGAATTTTAGGAAGTTATAGCACTGTTTTTTTAGGTTAGTGCTGTGAAATATTTCGGTAAAAAAGTAAGCCTTTACTCAGGTTCAATAAAAATATTATTATTTTTGCCGTTCGAATTAAATTAAAAATCAATGATAAACGTAACGTTGCCAGATGGTAGCAAACGTTCTTATGAAGCCGGAGTGACTTCATGGGATGTTGCTAAAAGTATTAGTGAAGGTCTAGCAAGAAATGTGCTTGCAGCAGAAGTGAATGGAGAAGTATGGGATTTGACCCGTGAACTGACCGAAGACTCGACCGTTAGCTTACTTTCGTGGAAAGATAAAGAGGGGAAGTCAACGATGTGGCATAGTTCTGCTCACTTAATGGCAGAAGCGCTAGAATTTTATTTTCCTGGTATTAAACTAGCAATAGGACCTCCAATTGAAAATGGATTCTATTATGATGTTGATTTTGGAGAGCATGAAATTCATGAAAAAGACTTAAAGAAACTAGAAGATAAAATGCTCGAACTTGCTCGTCAAAAAAACGAGTATATAAGAAAGTCAGTTGGAAAGTCAGAAGCGATTGCTTATTTTGAAGAAAAGCAAGATCCATATAAGTTAGAGTTATTGGAAGACTTACAAGATGGAGACATTACTTTCTATACACAAGGGAACTTTACAGATTTATGTAGAGGTCCTCATTTACCGCATACAGGTTATATTAAAGCTGTTAAGTTAATGAGTATTGCTGGAGCTTATTGGAGGGGTGATGAAAAAAATAAGCAGTTAACTCGTATTTATGGTATTACTTTTCCTAAGGCCAAAGAGCTGAAAGAATATTTAGTATTATTAGAAGAAGCAAAGAAAAGAGATCATAGAAAAATAGGTAAAGAATTAGATTTATTTACTTTTTCTCAGCGTGTAGGGCAGGGGTTGCCGATGTGGTTGCCAAAGGGAGCTGCTTTAAGAGAGCGTCTTATTGAATTTATGAAGAAGACGCAGACACAAGCAGGTTATGAACCAGTTGTTACACCACATATTGGCCATAAAGATCTATATGTGTGTTCTGGGCATTATGAAAAATATGGAGAAGATTCTTTCCAATCGATAAAGACACCACATGAGGGAGAAGAGTTTCTATTGAAGCCTATGAATTGTCCTCATCATTGTGAAGTTTTTAAAGCGAGACCAAAATCGTATAAAGATTTACCAGTTAGATATGCTGAGTTTGGAACAGTTTATCGTTATGAACAAAGTGGTGAATTGCATGGGTTAACAAGGGTAAGAGGTTTTACTCAAGATGATGCACACGTTTTTTGTCGTCCAGATCAAGTAGAAGATGAGTTTAAGAGTGTTATTGATATTATTTTATATGTGTTTAAAGCATTAGAGTTTAACGATTTTACAGCTCAAATTTCCTTAAGACACAAAACAGATAGAGAGAAATATATTGGTTCTGAAGAAAACTGGGATAAAGCTGAACAAGCTATTATCAATGCTACTAAAGAAAAAGGGCTAAATACAGTTGTTGAATATGATGAAGCTGCATTCTATGGCCCTAAATTGGATTTTATGGTAAAGGATGCTTTGGGAAGAAGCTGGCAGTTAGGAACCATTCAAGTAGATTATAATTTACCAGAGCGTTTTGAATTAGAGTATGTAGGCGCTGATAATCAAAAGCATAGACCAGTAATGATTCATAGAGCTCCTTTTGGTTCGCTAGAAAGGTTTATTGCTGTATTGATTGAACATACTGCAGGAAAGTTCCCATTATGGTTGAATCCTGAACAAATTTCAGTCTTACCAATTAGCGATAAATACAACGAATATGCAAAAGAAGTTTTAAATTTGCTAAATAATTACGATATTCGCGGAATTGTTGATGAACGAAACGAGACAATGGGTAAGAAAATTAGAGATGCTGAGGTAAACAGAATCCCTTATATGCTTATTGTAGGAGAAGAAGAGGCGAAGTCGAAAACTGTAGCTGTTCGTAAGCAAGGAGAAGGAGATTTAGGGAGCTTTTCATTAGAAGAGTTTGCTAAATTGATTCAAAAAGAAATAGATGAAAAATTAGTTCAAGAGTAGGTCAACTGCCTATGGCTTGATGTATTGTTTAATTAAAAACTTAGAACAATTAGACCAAGAAGAAAAAATAACTACAGAGGAAGAGTTGTCAAACAAGATCAACATCGAATCAATGAACGTATTCGAGTTCCTGAAGTTCGTTTAGTAGGAGAAGGTGTTGAACCTGCAATATATCCTACTCAGAAAGCCTTACAATTAGCTCAAGAACAAGAGTTAGATTTGGTAGAGATTTCACCTAATGCAAAGCCTCCTGTTTGTAAGATAATTGACTACAAAAAATATTTATACGAACAAAAGAAGCGTCAGAAAGAGTTGAAGTCTAAACAAACGAAAGTTGTCATTAAAGAGATTCGTTTTGGACCTAATACAGATGACCATGATTTTGAATTTAAGTTAAAACATGCGATTAACTTTCTTAAAGATGGAGCAAAGTTAAAAGCTTATGTGTTTTTTAAAGGTCGTACAATTGTTTTTAAAGAAAGAGGAGAGATCTTATTGTTAAGATTTGCTCAAGCTTTAGAGGAGTATGCTACTGTAGAGCAAATGCCTCAGTTAAATGGAAAGCGTATGATTATGCTTTTCGCACCTAAGAAGAAAAATAAGTAATTCTAAACTATAAAAAAGAAGAACAAATGCCAAAGATGAAAACAAAATCTAGTGCCAAAAAACGTTTTAAGTTTACTGGTTCTGGAAAAATTAAAAGAAAGCACGCTTTTAAAAGCCACATCTTAACTAAGAAAGCTAAGAAACAAAAGAGAAATTTGACTAAGTCTGGATTAGTTCACAAATCAGATGTGAAAAACATTAAAGTACAGTTGTGTGCTTAATCAATCGTAAAGGTTGGTAACCAAAACAAAAAATAAATACAAGCAAAGTGCTTGTATGGTTTATTATCATTTAACCCGGTATTTAGTCCACTGAAGAGAAGAGCCCAATTAAGGGACACTAACTACCAAAAAAATTGAAGATTATGCCAAGAGCAAAAAACAGAGTAGCGAGTAGAGCTCGTAGAAAAAAAATTCTAAAACAAACCAAAGGTTATTTTGGAAGAAGAAAGAATGTATATACAGTAGCTAAAAATGCTTTAGAAAAAGGTTTAGCGTATGCATACCGCGATAGAAGACAAAAGAAAAGAAACTTTAGATCTTTATGGATTCAACGTATCAATGCAGGAGCTAGACAATACGGTATGAGTTATTCTGAATTTATCGGAAAAGTAAACAAAGCGAATATTTCTTTAAATAGAAAGGTTTTAGCTGATTTAGCAATGAATCACCCTGAAGCTTTTAAAGCAGTAGTTGACGCCGTTAAATAAATTAATTCATTAGAATACTTATTTTAGAAGCCACTTCATGTTAATGAGGTGGCTTTGTTTTTTATAGACATTCTCGTTATTTAAGCAAATCCGTTATATTTGTAGAAGTTATGGTAGAAGCAAGATATATTTTTAATCAAGAAGATAAAGAATTAGAAAGAGGGGAAGTAACATGGAAGAGTCCTTCTAATATTGCATTAGTAAAGTATTGGGGAAAAAAGGAAAATCAAATTCCAGCAAACCCTTCCATTAGCTTTACATTAAGCAATTGTTATACATTGACAACCATAAAGTATGAACCATCAACATCATTAGCCTTTAAGGTTTTTGTTGATGGGAAACGAGAGGAGGGGTTCGAACCTAAAATCGCAACATTTTTTAAGCGTATTGAAAAATATGTGCCTTTCATTAATCGGTTAAAGTTAGAAATACACACTCAAAATACATTTCCCCATAGTAGTGGAATAGCATCTTCAGCTTCAGGCCTAAGTGCATTGGCATTGTGTGTTTTGTCCATTGAAAGAGCATTGAGTTCTTCTATGGAAGCGTCTTTTTTTAAGGAAAAAGCATCTTTTTTAGCGCGTTTAGGGTCAGGTAGTGCCTGTCGTTCTGTTTATCCAGAGTTAGTAGTATGGGGAGAAAATAAATCGTTTAGAGGAAGCTCTGATTTAGTCGCTGTTCCATTTGACGGTGCGCATGAAGTGTTTAAAGACTTTCAGGATACAATATTATTGGTCGATAAGGGTCAAAAAGTGGTAAGTAGCACAGTTGGACATGATTTAATGCATGGTCACCCATTTTCAGCACAACGATTTTCTCAAGCTCATGAAAATATGGAGCAATTAAAGCTGGCACTAAAAGAAGGTGATTTAAAAACGTTTACCCAACTTGTAGAGTCTGAAGCATTAACGCTACATGCGATGATGATGACCTCTAACCCTTATTTTATTTTGATGAAACCCAATACCCTTAAGATCATTGAAAAGGTGTGGGAATATAGAGCAAAACACGATTTAAATTTAACCATTACGCTTGATGCAGGAGCAAATGTTCATTTATTGTATCCTAAAAGTGAAACGGCACAGGCTATGGAATTAATAAAAGGTACTTTGGTTGACTTTTGTGAAAACAAAGGATATATTTGTGATGAAGTAGGAACAGGAAGTGAAGAAATCGTTAATTAGTATTTATCGTGGGGTTTTTTAAGAAAATATTTGGAGGAAAGAAAGATGAATTGAGGGAACCTGCAGATATTTCAGGACTAAAAGTAGATATACATTCCCATTTAATTCCAGGAATCGATGATGGTGCTAAGACAATGGAGGAAACAATAGAATTGTTGAAGTCCTTCCAGGAGTTAGGCTATCAAAAAGTAATCACTACACCACATGTTATGAGTGATTATTATAAAAATACTCCGGAAATTATTCTAAGCGGTTTAAAAAAAGTTCGAGAAGCTAAAATAAAAGCACAATTAACCATTGAGGTAGAAGCTGCTGCTGAATACAATTTAGATGCTGATTTTGAAAGTTTAATTGATCAGGGGAATTTATTAACCTTTGGTGAAAACTATGTTTTATTTGAGTTGCCTTTTTTTCAAGAACCTCCAATGTTGAATGACATTATATGGAAACTGCAAACTCAGGGATATACGCCTGTTCTTGCCCATGTAGAACGTTATGCTTTTTGGTTTGATAACTGGGAAAAGATACAGGAAATAAAAGATAGAGGAGTATTGTTTCAGTTAAATATTAATTCATTAACAGGGCACTATGGTCCTGAGGTAAAAAAAATGGCAGAAAAGTTAATAGATAATAACTACATTAACTTTATTGGTTCAGATTGTCATAATATGAATCACTTTTCATTAACCCAAAAAGCATTAACGTTACCTTATTTCCACAAAATTATTCATGCTGAAAATATATTGAATAAGACACTATGAAAGGGAAGCTTTTATATATAACATTATTATTATTTCAGTTTTCCTTTGCGCAGAACTCCTATATAGAATTGATTCAAGAGGGAGAGGGGGAAGTAAAGATAGGGTTTCATAACTTCTCTAAAGAAAAGCATGAAATCAACAATAGAGGCTTTGAATACGATTTAATGACCTTGTTCTTTGATTATGTAGAACAAAAAAAGGAAGTTAAAATTCATCGTAAATATGTTCATTCCGAAAGTTTTAAAGGCTTGTATCAAGATGTAAAAGATAATAACCTCGATTTTGCTTATTGTTTTTTTAGTATCACTGATGAACGAAAGGAAGAGGTGCATTTTTCACCTCCCTATATGCCCAATATTGAAGTTGTGATCTCTAATAAAAATTTACCGATTGTATCAGACTCAGCTGATTTTAGTAAAAGGTTTAAAGGAGCAACAGCATTGTATATCCCTCAAACAACTTATGAGCACAATGTCAAACAACTCAAAGATGCATTTCCAGGAATCAAAACCGAATCGATTAAATCGAGTACCCAATTGATTCAAAAAATTAATTCAACGAAAAATTACTTTGGCTTTATTGAGTTACAACAATATTTTCAATTTCAAGATGAATTAACCAATGTGTTAAGGCAAAATATCTTTTTAACCAAACGAGAGGGCTACGGGTTTATTTTTCCAATTAGTTCAGATTGGAAACCAATCGTCGACTTATTTTTCTTAGAAAAAAGGGAAGAGATAAGAGAGATTATTAAAAAGCGTTTTGATGGAGAAATGATTCAGTTTATTGATGATATACAATCCTCAAGTTCCAATGATCTTAATTTAATGTTATTAACGAAAGAGCGAGAGATAGAGGAGATGAAAGGCTTAACGACAAAATTGCTTTACGATAATGAAAGGTTAGAAAACTTAAAAAGTGCTGCTGAAAAGAAAGAGTTGAGAAGAAATTTAATGGTAATTATCGCCTTATTTTTAATTATCGTTATCGTTGCTTTTATCGCTTATCGTATAAAGGTTAGGCACAACAAAGAGGTATTGTTGAAAAATGAACAATTAGCCATACAAAAAAACATAGTCGAGAAGAAACATACCGAGATAAAGGATAGTATAAACTATGCAAAAAGAATTCAAAATGCACTACTACAAGGAGAGGAGCATTTGAATCCAATGTTACCGAATCATTTTATTTATTTTCAGCCTAAAGATGTTGTTAGTGGTGACTTTTATTGGGGAAAAACTTTTGATAAACATTATTATTTATCAGTAACTGATTGTACTGGACATGGGGTCCCAGGTGGGTTTATGAGTGTATTAGGGATTGCTATGCTTAATGAAATAACGCGTTCTAAGAAAAATATTTTACCTAGTGATATGTTGAATATCCTTAGAGATAAAATTATCTTAGAATTAGCCCAAGACGCCGATAGGCATTCCAATAAAGATGGAATGAATACAATAGTCTTAAAAATCAACAAAGAAACCCAACACATGCGTTATGCAGGAGCTTATCATTCTATTTTAATCATTAGGGATGGTGCGTTAATCGAATTAAAGACAGATAAAGAACCAATAGGTTTTACTTATATTATGACTCCATTTAATAGTTATGATTTCCAGTTGATGAAAGGAGATTTGGTCTACATATACTCAGATGGCTATGCAGATCAGTTTGGTGGAGAACGAGGTAAAAAGTTTAAATCAAGAAATTTTAAAGACTTATTATTACGTATTCATCAAGAGCCATTAAAAGCACAAAAAGAAATATTGGCACAGACCTTTAACGACTGGAAAAGAAAAGAGGAGCAAGTTGATGATGTTACCGTTCTGGGAATGAAAATATAATCATTTTATTAAGTGCTGATTATCAGTAGTGTAATAAGAAATTAAGTTTTTTTTATAAAAAAAGTCAAAAAAAAGCTTGTAGAAAAGAAAAAACTCCTTATCTTTGCCAACCCAATCAAACGAGATAGGGTTAACAATTAAAAATACAACACTGAATGCTTTTAATAAGCGAAAGTAGCTCAGTTGATAGAGCGCAACCTTGCCAAGGTTGAGGTCGCGGGTTTGAGCCCCGTCTTTCGCTCAGAAAAATACCAATAAGTTCTAATGAACTTTCAGTCGAAAGATTGATGCTCGAGTGGTGGAATTGGTAGACACGCAAGACTTAAAATCTTGTGGGCATTAGCCCGTGCGGGTTCAAGTCCCGCCTCGAGTACAAGTTTGTCTAACAAAGGCAAACGATTGCTAAAAAACCTCAGTATTTACTGGGGTTTTTGCTTTTTATATAAGCCTTGTTAAGCCGTAATTAGACAAAATTCTTTCCCCTATTTATTCCCCCGTGTAAAAAGCAGCCTCTTTTTCTGTTGGTTCTATTGAGGTCGATACATTTTCCCTTGAAATTTGCACTTCTTTAATTTTTTTGAAAAAAGATAAAATCGCTGAAATCCCCATGAATAAAGGGTTGAATGCTTTGAAAATGATGACATGACAACTATCTTCCTGATGAAAAATTAATATCTCGATATAGGGCTTGTAAAGATTAGGATGAAAAACAAGTTTAAAATTAGAACGGTTGTAAGAAAGGATAAGCAAAAAGAAAATGGATTAGTTCCTATTTATTTTTTGGTTGATTTGAATGGTAAGGTAATGAAGTTGTCAACTGGTAATTGGATTAATTTAAAAGATTGGGATGCGAGAAGATGCGAACCGAAAGGGAACTATGCGAATCTAAGAACTAAGTTGAGAAGAGACCTAACTAAAATCGAAGATTTCTACTTAGATAAAATTGGTCGAGATGAGGTTGTGACCGCTGAAATGATTAAGCGTTTCTATAAATGTGGCGATGAGAATGACTTCTTTGCTTATTACGAGCGATTTTTAGAATTGAAAAGAAGAACTGAAAGAGAAAGTACTGTCAAAAGTTATACTGGTACTCTAAATCACTTAAAGAAATTCCGAAGCAATATTTCGATTAATGAAATTGATTTGAATTTTATTTAAGACCTTGATTATTACTATAGAGTTAATGCGAATTTAGCTAATGGTGGAGCGTGGGCAAGACATAAGAATGTAAAATCTGTAATCAATAAATTGGTTAGAGATGGACTGTTAAAAGAATCACCTTATGTTCCAGATAAGTTTGTAGTGAAAAGACCCGAACAAAAAACGGCCTATTTGGATGAAGAGGAAATCGAACGTATTATAAAATTTCGACCTAAATTATCTGATAAGATGAAAGTTAATGCCGACCGTTTTTTATTCTCTTGTTATACTGGTTTTCGATATAGTGATATGGTTTCAGTGAGATGGAGCGATGTTAAATCGAATGGCACGATTACAAAACGAATGGTAAAAACTCGATTGTTTTAATTTCCATTGTTGACTATTTTGGTAGTCTCAAATATAAACAATTAACTCGTTTTATGAAAATATAATTGAACGTAAATTGCTTACGTTCTCTCTTCTTTATTTTGTGTTAAATTTGTAACTATTTGGTAAATTGAACGTACCCTTTTAAGATGGAGTTTAGCGATGAGACATATGTAGAGAATGATGGAGTCCTTTGGAAAGGAGTGTTACGTGAAGTTAAGCGTGCTCGTCTAGCTTTACAACCCGTATATGAGGCATTTACTAATGCTCTTGAAGCGATAAAAATTAGAGAGGAAAATGGAGATGATTTTGCTCCTGAAATAGTTATAACGATACGGTCTACCCAGGCAACGGATAGTTCTAATGTATTTGATAAGTTAACGATTGAAGATAACGGTATAGGCTTTAATAATGAGGAGTTTGAGAGGTTTAACCGATATAAAGATTTTACTAAGGGGTATAAGAATTTAGGGTCTGGTCGTATTCAGTATGCCCATTATTTTGGAAGAACAAATTTTGTAAGTACCTATAAGACTGAAAACGAAACTAGAAAAAGAGAATTTGTTGTATCGAAAGCTGATGATTTTTTGAATAATAACGCAATTGTCTTTCATAAGTCTGATGCTTCTTGTGATGAATGTGATAATGGAACTAGAGTTACGTTTAATGGACTAATTGATAGTACGAGAAGAATTTACCACGATTTGACGGCTGATGAACTAAAGACTAGCTTGCTTGATAGATACTTGCAGTATTTCTGTACGAATAAAACTACTCTTCCTAAGATGTTAATTAAGCACTACGTTTTTGAAGAGTTAAAGGGAGAATGTGAGATTGAAGCATATGATATTCCGAATGTAGATAAGACTGAAAATATTACTTTAAATTATTCACGAATATCTAACGATAGTAGAAGGATTGAGCATACTGAAGAATTTGAGGAGTTTACTATTAACTCTTATAGAATCCCGGCAAGTCGACTTGATGAAAATAGAATTAATCTTACGAGTAAGGATGAGATCGTAGAAAATATAGAATTGAATCTCGACTTGTTGTCGAAAAAAGATAAAGTAGGAGACGACCACTTTATGTTTTTGATTTCGAGCGATTATATTGACGACAGAGATTCCGATGAAAGAGGAATGTTAAAAATTCCTACGTACGAGACATTTAGTAGTAATGAACTTTTTTCGGAGGACGAAATTTTATTGGATGATATTCAGCTTTCAGTGAACGAATCATTAGTACGTATGTATCCTGAAATTAAAGAGATAAAGGAAAAGCACGAATCTGATTTTGAAAGACTAAAAGAAATGTTCCTTTTGGATGATGACGATATTGATTTTAAAATATCTGTCAACGATACCGAGAATAAGATTTTGGAAAAAGTTTATTCTAATGAAGCGAAAAAGGTTGCTGCAATTGATGCGAATATTAAGAATCGAATTGACGGATTAGATAGGCTTGATACCACTTCGGATAATTATCTTGATTTGTTGCAAGAAGAGGTGGAAGAATTGGTTCGAGTTATTCCTTTGCAAAATAAGACGGCATTAACGCATTATGTTGCTCGGAGAAAATTGGTTTTGGAGTTGTTTAATAAGATTTTAGAAAGACAACTTGAGGTGCAAAATGACGGAGGCAGGAATGATGATGAAAAGTTATTGCATAATCTAGTATTCCAGCAATCTACGGTTAATCCTGAGCAAAGTGATTTATGGCTGATAAATGAAGACTTTATCTATTTCGGGGGAACTTCGGAGAGTGAGTTGAAAGATGTTAAAATAAATGGGGATAAAATCTTGAGGGATGATCTGACCGAAGAGGAAACAGAATTTGTTAATTCCCTTAATGAAAATAGACTTGCTAAACGCCCTGATATCTTGTTGTTCCCCGAAGAATCTAAATGTATAATTATCGAGTTTAAAAACCCGAATGTAAATGTCTCTAAGCATCTTGGGCAAATAAATAATTATGCCACCTTGCTTCGTAACTTATGCAAGCCAGAGTTTGAGTTTATAACGTTCTATGGTTATTTGATAGGAGAAAAGATAAACCACCTTGACGTTAAGGCTTACGATGGAGATTTCGTTGAGGCATACCACTATGATTATATGTTTAGAAACCATAAAGGAATCTCGAACTTATTTGTTGAAAAGAAAGGTAGTCTTTATATGGAGGTTATTAAGTATTCTTCCTTGTTGGAGCGTGCGAAAAGAAGGAACGAGATATTTATTGAAAAGCTGACTAAAAAGCTAGAAGTAAACAACGAAGAAGAAATAGAAGGAGATGACTCTTAATATTAATTTGAAAACGAATTTTCATGAAAGGATTAAAAGCTAAATTAAAGAAAGACCTAACGATTGTTCAAGAGGTGGCTGGAAGAGAGCGTAGAGAGGTTATTAATGAGGGGAGTGAAGTAGTTATAGATGGTGATTGTAACTCTAATGAAGACAGAGAAGAATTAAAGGATAAACTAGAGCGTGCTGGTATTTTTGAAGATCTTGAAGATTTTGAATTGGAAGATGCAGACACAACTACCAGTATTAATCGTTTATTCGGTAATGCACAATCTGGAAATTTACCTAAAGTTGCGAACGTGAATAAAATTGAAGAACTTAAAGATGTTGAAGGAATCGGAGGAACTATTATATCTGAGTTTTAACTCCTAATTCCTCCCCTCGAAAATTAGAGATAAAGAAACCTATTGATAATAGTGGGATATAGCTTTTGGGTTATATTTCCGCCTCGTGTACAAAGAAAAGCCGAAGATTTAATCTTCGGCTTTTTTTGTTTAGTACAACACAGTAACAGCTCTATCATCGTATATAGGTTAAACCCCATCTCTCAATACCGTAATCACAAGTTTTAGCTTCTTGTTTTGTTTGTTCAACATGTTAAAACTGTTGTTCAACAAGTTTAACATTTGTTTAGGAAAAAATAACTGATTAAACACTAACTTTCTAGTAGCGTTGATGTGATGGTTAATTCTTTTACGAGTGTTATAATAGGAGTGTTTATGAGTTGTTTTGCTTTGGGACAATACAGCAGGATTGATTATGCCAATTTTTTATATACACAATATAACTACAAAAAGGCAAATAGTGTTTATCAAAAGGTTTATCAGAAGAAAGGTTTGAAAGATACTGATTTAACCAATTACCTTGAATCCTTATATCTCTGCCATCAGTATAAAAAAGTCATTGAGTTGATAGGAAAGAAAGATACTGTAAATTATAGCCAAGGAATCGTATTACTAAAATCATATCAATTTACAAAAGACACCCTAGGCTTTACAGCAACGGTTAGTCGCCTATTAAAACAGTATCCCGATTCAGCAATATTGAAAAATTATCAAAATTCGATGGGGCTGATGACGCAAGAACATTCGAAAGGCTACATTGTTGGTGAACAAGTTCGAAACTTAAAAAAAGGAGCAACATTTCCTTATGCTTATGCTTCTGAATTGATTTATTTTTATCCTAAGCAACCGACAAAGCTTTTTAGGAAATACTACAGTCAAAATAATTTAAGTTATAAAATAAGTAAAAAGCCACCCATGCTGGCAGTAGAAAAGGAGCCTGAAATATGTGGGCCTATTTGGTATAATGATTCCTTACTTTTTTTATCAAACTACTACAAAAATGGACAAAATGGAAAACGACATTTGAAAATTGATTGCTATTATAGAAATAGGCGTAGTATTTTACCTTTTTGTGTTGATTCTGTATCTATCACTCACCCAGCCTTTGATCCTCAAAATAATCGGCTCTATTTTGCCTTAAAAGCAAATAACAGTAATAGTGATATTTATTATTCGGATTACTTGTATGGAAATTGGAGTAAACCTCAAAAATTGAATGATAATATCAATACATCAGGAAATGAAATGTTCCCGTATATACATGGAAACTTTTTATATTTTACTTCAGATGGCTTGCCTGGAATAGGAGGTATGGACCTTTACGAAATTAACATTGCTGAAATAGCGACAAAGCAACCAACAAATTTAGGTCGAAAAATAAATTCACCATTTGATGACTTTAGTATTTGCTTTAGCGATAATTATACAGGTTATTTTTCATCCAACAGGAAAGATTATGCCGATGCTATTTATCGTTTTAAGTTTGATACAACCGCTAAGATTAACCACTGTATCAATCAATGTGAAAACACATCTTGTATTAGTTTATCTCACGAATATAGTGAAGATAAGTATTTAACTACAAAGTGGATCGTTGGTAATGGAGATACGTTGTTAGGACAAAAAATAGATTATTGCTACAGCGAAAAAGGAACATATAATTGTGAACTGTTAGTTTATGATACATTGGATACTGAATTACTAATGTTTCAAGAGTTTTTTACCGTAACAATTGAAGAAAATTTAAAACCTGCTCCTGGAATAAATATCAAGATAGAAGGGCAAGTAGGGGAGTCCATTAAATTTTTAATTGATTCAACTCATAAAGCGTCCGTTTTTGCACAAGAATGGAATTTTGGAGATGGTTTCACATCAAATAAAAAAGCAGCTCATCATGTGTATCAAGCGCCAGGTGTATACCAAGTGAGTTGTCGAGTGTTTTATCACGATACTAGTGGCTTAGAATGTTGTAAAACTCAATCCACCTCTTACATAAACATCAAAGATACCGTTGCCAATAACAGTAATAAAGGTGCTTTTCAGTTTGCTGGAGACGAATATTATGTTTCAATCTATACACTTGCTAATACTGAGGTAAATTACCAAGATTATCAATTAACTATTTTAAATGAAAATAATCGGAAAGAAAATAGACTACCCTTGGCAAAAAAAATAGAAAAAATTCAACTTAATAAAGAACATAATTATAAAATGGCTGTAGTTCATCGGCATACAAAAGACACCCTTTCGTTCGATAGAATTCAACATGATGGAAAACAAGAGCACGAATTTGAGGATGAGGTTTCAATTCTTTTATACAACCTGGATACTGTTTTTTTTAAGCCCAATTCTTTTCGTTTAACCAATATTGAAAAAAAGAAATTGGATGTGATCATAGATTACCTTAAATTATACCCTACTTACCAATTAAGAATAGAGGGCTATACAGATGCTGTAGGTGGAGAGCTATATAATTTAAACTTATCAAAGAGACGGGTAAATGCCGTTAAAGCGTATTTAATAAATAATGCGATCGAAAATAGTAGAGTGGCAATACATGCTTTTGGTGAGCAAAAAATAGGAGCTAACGAAGAAATTTTGGCGCAAGGTAAGAATAGAAGAGTTGAATTAATTATAGAGAAAAATGAGTAAATTACGTTTAACAATATTGTTTTTAATAGGGAGTATCTACCTTTTTGCTCAACGAATTCCTACAGAAGATAGTAATATCGATTACATTGTTACTTATAGTGAAGATGCACATCAAGCTTATGGAGACGATGATCACGTTCAGATCTTCTTTATTACAGTTCCTATGAGCTATAGAGAGAAGTTTTATTTAAGGATATATAGTCCTGGAGCAAATAGTTCTATAGATGTTAAAAATGGTGATTATAATAGTGTTTTTGAATATAAAATTTATGGAGGAGATTCCGTTTTAAATGAGGCAGCTAAACATCATAACCCTATAGCGGGGTATAATAAAGGAGTGCTGTTGGATGAAGAGATATTTGGCCCTAATGCTGATACAACTTGGGTTTCAATGGGACCATTTAATCCTAAAGATGGAGGAGTGTTTATTACCCCATCAGGAGGGAAGCAACGAATTTTTAAGTTGATCTGTAAAGGACTAAGAGGAAATGATGGGAATTTATATCGGTTATATGTTAGCGCTTTAAGAGATCAAAATATAGCGATTACTGGAGGAAATTCTTTTACCTATGAATATTCATTTAGAATGGCAACAGGAAAAGAAGAAGAGTGTTATGTATTTCCTTTTATAGATAATTATACTAAAGCGATTAAGCAATATAATTTTGATTATGATGGAGATGGAAGTATTCGATTATACACAATAGAAAAAAAGGGATTGTTATTATCAACTTCGGGAGATGGAGAATGGGCCGAAAATACCATTTATATTTCTCAAAATGAGCGGAATAAAACAGGTGAAATTATGTTTAAAAATAAAGGGAACTGGCATAATGATGTGACATTTTATCTATTGAATCAATATGATGAATCGATGCCTTTTTATACTATCCCTATAGGAAATAGACCTGTGAAGAGTAATAAAATAATCATCAACCATAAATGAGAAGAGTACTTAGTATATTGTATTTGATGTTGGTTTCCAACTTGCTTATAGGACAAACAGTCTATAAGAAGAAACAGTATACGCGTATAGATGGTTTAGCTTCTGAGTTTATCTATGATATTTCAATAGGCCCTAGAGGAAAATTGTGGGTAGCAACAGATGAAGGCATTTCTGTCTTTAATGGTGAATATTTTAGGAATTACACCACCCAAAATAGTGGCTTAAGAGATGATTACATCAAGCAATTGGTTGTTAGCGATACAAGTATATACGTTTTATATGCCAATAATGAAGTCTCCAAACACCTTTTGAATGATAGTTTAACAACATTTGAGTACCCAAGTAAGGTAAGCGTAGAATATGTTAATGTAGTAAAGCATAACCCCAATAACTATAAGTTGCCGCTTACAAAAAAAGCTGAATTATTAACTTACTTAGATTTAATTGATAAAGAAGTGAGGGTTTGGTTTACCGATAGAGAAGCATCTTATTGGATAGGGACTAAAGGAAGCGGCTTGATTCATATACAGGATGAAGGAATAAGGGTAATAGATACCGCCTATAATGGAGGAAACATCATTCAATTTCAGCGTAATTGTCTATATGCCAACAATGGCCAACTCTCCTTATTAGGAGAAGAGCAGTTAGTGTCGCTAACTCCTCAACCTCTTAGTGACGCTGTAATAGGGGTGTATACGCATGAATACGATACTGTTATTGTCGGAAATAAAGGAATATATGATTGGAAAAGTTTTAATTTATCAATTCCGATACATGATATTACAACAGCAACAAGGTATGGGGATACTTTAGTCGTGGGAACCTTGAATAGAGGAGTATTTTATATTTTGAATGATTCGATCATAAAAAAATATGGCCTTTCTGATGGAATAGCTCATCCTAAAATTAACGATTTAATAGTGCATGATAATAGTTTATGGGTGGCAACGGCTTCGGGGATCTCACTAATAGAAAAAGGGGAGGTAAAAATAATAGAAAATACAGAAGTATATGATTGGAAAAAAATAATTAGGGTTAAAGACAATTTATATGCTTTTACCTTACAAGGAGGAGGATTTAAAATTGGAGCAAAAGAATGCTTATTCACATTAGATTATGAAAATCAAGTTTATGAAGGTGTTTATGCTTATCAAGGGAATTGTGTTATTGTTTTTACACAAGGTATTTATTATTGGGATTTGAAGTCAATAAGGAAAATGAATATCCCCTATGATCAAGGTTATGAAGCGCTATTTGTCTGTGGAGACAGTTTGTTTGTTAGTCATGATAAACAGTTGTTTAAGGTGGCTTTACAAGAAAAAAAATGTCGACCAAAAGTAGAAGTTATTTCTACTAAAATAAATGGGAAAAAACAGCCCAATACCAATAAAGCGTATCAATTAAAATTTGGGAAGTATGACATTCAATTGGAGTTATCTCCAATATTACTAGATATCGATAAAAAAATGGTTTATTCATATCGAATTAATGATGGAGATTGGACGTCTTTAAGTGAATCTAAAACCATAGTGCTTGCCGGAGTGAGTCAATCCTTTAGTCTAGAAATTTATGCAGCAGTTCAAGGACATGAAGCGATTCAATCAGAACGAATTCTTAAGACATTCAATATAGATGTTCCTTTTTGGAAAAAGCCTATAAATAGACTTATAGTGGGGGGGCTCTTCATTGTGCTGATTGTATTTGTTTTTACAATTAGAAACAGAGCAATTCAAGCTAGAAATAAAGAGTTGTCCCGTCTAGTAAAGGAAAAAACAGCAAAAATAGAAGCAGACCAACAAGTAATAGTCAAAAAGAATCAGGAATTATCTGTGTTAAAAAGAGCAATTGACGATACTTCAAACCCTTTAGTTGTTTTTAATGAAAGAGGGAATTGTATTTACCACAATCATGCTTTTGAAAAAAGTTTTACTATATCGAGAGAGCTGTCTATTCCTCAGTTTTTTGATCTTGAAAAAAAAATGTTTGAAAAATCACTAGAAGAAGAGACCTATACTTGCGAACGTATGGTCATTTCAAAGCAAGGTCAAGCAGAATATTTTTTATTAACGATCACCAAGCTAGAAAAAGCTAATCAATATTTAGAGTTGTATATTTTGGTAGCACAAAGTATTAACGAAAGAAAAGAAATAGAAAATTCTCTATTGTTGGCTCGAGATAATGCTATAAAATCTCAAAAGGCTAAGGAGATAACATTGAGTACAATCAATCATGAAATTAGAAATCCTGTTAATGCAATTGTTGGAGCATCACAGCTCTTATCCAATGAACTAGGTCTGAATGAACAACAAAAAGACCTAACAACAATGCTTAAAAATTCAGCGCATAGTCTTTTGAATTTAGTGAATAACGGTTTGTTTTTAGGGAAACAAGAAGCAGGGTTGATTACATTTGATAACCAGCCTTTTTCAGTTTTAAAAACGATAGAAGACACCGTGTCGATGTTGAACTATCAAGCGAGGAATAAAGAAAATATACTCCAAGTAAACTACCTTTTAAAACACGATTGTTATACTGGCGATCCTTTGAGGTTAAAACAAGTTTTGTTAAACTTAATGAGTAACGCAATCAAATTTACAATAAAGGGAAAAATAGTCTTAAAAGTAGAAGAAATAAAAGGCTCATTAATGTTTTCAATCCAAGATAATGGGGTAGGAATAAAAGAAGAGCATTTACCTCAGTTGTTTAAACAATATACACAATTTGAAGATGGGCATCATGTAAAAAGTGAAGGGACAGGTTTAGGAATGTTTATTTGTAAATCAATTATAGAAGAACAAGGAGGGCAGATTCAGGCTGATTCAAAATATGGAGAAGGTACAACAATAACCTTTTCACTCCCTTACATTAAGACAAATGAAGAAAAGTTACCTCAAGAACAAATACAGTCAAAGTCTAAGGACTGTTTAGCACATCTATCGGTTTTAGTTGTAGAAGATGATTTGTTTAATCAGTTGTATTTAAGTCGCCTACTAAAGGAACATAAGATTCAACTGAAACTTTGCACCAATATTGAAGCAGCAATGCAGCAAATAAAACAAGAAAATTTTGACATTGTTTTAACAGATATGGAGTTGCCTGATGGTACAGGTGTTGATGTAGCTCAACAAATGAAAGAAAAAGGTTATAAGGTGCCCATTATTGTAATAACAGCATGTGAATATAATCAGGTAAAAGACGGGTTAACAGCTCATTTATTTCAGGGATATATACAAAAACCTTTCCTCCCTCAATCGTTACTAAAAGCGATTCAAAAGGTGCTCGATGGAAAAGAAAAAAAATGCGAAGAAAATAAAATAATTGATCGAGCAAAAATAGAAAGGATAATAGGACATGATAGCGCGTTGTTTAAGATGTTAGCTGAAAGCTTTTATAATGACTTTCCTAATGTTTTACAGTGTTTAAATCGTTTTGTAAATGATGGTGATGTACAAAGTTTTAGGAGAAAAAGCCATGTGTTGAAATCAACAATGGGGTATTTTGCTTTGGAAAAGCAAATGAAAATATTAGACGAAATATTAGGGGACTTAAAAAAGAAGAATAAAGAAATAGCAAAGGAGAAATTGGTTATATTTGAGAGAGAGATGGGGACTGTGATGACAGAAATAGAAGAGAATATAACAAAAGAAGAATAGAGGGTGTACATTTTTTCTAAAGCACTTCAAATGAATTTGAAAAAAAAATTATTAAATGATAAAGACAGTTATAATAGATGACGATGAAGTGACACACAAAGTGATTAAAAACTATATAGAACGATTAGATGACGTAGAGGTAATTGGGAGTTTTTATGACGGAGTTGAGGCCATTTCATTTTTGAATGAGAAAGAGGTAGATCTTCTATTTCTGGATGTAGAAATGCCTGAAATGACAGGCTTTTCTTTTTTAGATGCCGTTCGGTTTAAGGGCAGTGTAATTATCGTTTCCTCAGAACAAACTTATGCCCTCAAGGCATTTGGTTATAATGTCTTGGATTTTTTACATAAGCCTATTTTAATTGAACGATTTTATCAGGCTATAAATCGGTTTAAAGATCAGAAAATAGAACGTTCTCAAGAGGTTTCTACAATGAATGATATCATTTTTGTTAGGGTAAATAGGCAACTGAGAAGAATAGATTGTAAAGATATTATTAGCATTACAGCTAACGGTGATTATTTAAAGATATTATTAAGAAATGACGAACGTCTACATGTCTATGGAACACTGATTAATTTTCAAAAAATAATTACAGATTTCTTAGTTAGAATACATCGGAAACATATTGTAAATATTAGTGAAATTCAAGAAATAACAGATTCAGGGTGCCATATAAAAGGTGTATATTATCCTATTGGAAGGACCTATATTCAAGAGCTGAAATCCAAATTAAATATTTTTTAGTAGGATATGAGACATTACATCGTCATCATAGTATTGATTACTTGGAGTATAGGAAAGCTTTATGCTCAACAAAATCTGATTTTGAATAACGATGTTTATCTGGTTGTTAATGAAGGAGAAGTTGTTCTTGAGAATTCCAGTTCAAATGCGCTGAGATCATCTGGTACAGGAGGAAATATTATTTCTGAAAGCCAAAATGGGATCATCAATTGGAAAGTAGGAGAAGATACAGGAAGATATGTAGTTCCTTTTGCAACAACAAATTGGATTAAAATTCCATTAGAAATTTTAATAGAGAAAGCTGGAACTGGAGGAGATGGGTTAAAGATTGCAACCTATCAAACAGACGAAGAGAACCAGCCGTTACCGCTAGGAGTAACTCCCCTCATTAATTGTAAAGAAGAAGATCATTCATTGGCTGTTGTGGATCGGTTTTGGAATATTGAAGCTACTAACTATAATGAAAAGCCCCAGGTTAAATTGAGTTTAGCTTATGAAGACAGTGAATTAGGAGGAGAGAATTCAATTGTGGAGGAAAATTTAACAGCAATGTCTTATAACCCAATTATTCAAAAGTGGGAAAATGTTGGAGGTGTAACTAATGAAAGCAATAATGCAGTGAATCAAATATCTGTAAATCCCGCTACTTTTAATTCCATTTGGTTATTGGCGGATTCTTCCTCTTTTTTCCCCGAGCTGTGTGTTGATGGGTTAATCATTCCAGAAGCTTTTACTCCCAATGGAGATGCAATTAATGAGACATTTCAGATTTTAGGGTTGCAACACTATAAACAACACAATATTGCTATTTATAATAGATGGGGTAGTTTGATTTTTTATACTGAAGATTACGACGGTTTGTGGGAAGGAACGAATCAAGATGGGCAGTTGTTGCCAGCTGGACTTTATTTTTATGTGATAAACCTAACACTTAACAACGAAACTGAAGAAACCCAAAAAGGAACGGTTTTTATCCAATATTAGAGAGTATGAAGCAAGTGGGGATACTATTAGCAGTGTTTTTATGGATGGGAGCTATTATAGCTCAACAAATCCCCCTGTTCTCTAATTATAATGCGAGCTTATTAACCGTCAATCCAGCTTATGCAGGAAGTAAAGAAAAGACAGTGTTTAGTCTCGTTAATCGGAATCAATGGATTGGTTTTAAAGGAGCTCCTACTACTCAGGCGCTAAATATACATACTCCTATTTTATATCGAAACATGGGGGTAGGATTAGCATTATTAAAAGATAAGATTGGTCCGTTATCAAATACATCCATTCATTTGAACTTTGCCTATCAAATAAAACTTTCGAAGTCGAGTTACATAGCAATGGGAATAAGAGGGGGAGGAGATTTTATGGCAGGAAGTTTCAATCAATTAAAAACAATAGAAAGTGAAGATCCCCTGTTATTGAATACATCAATAGCTATTTTTTCTCCTAATTTTGGCGTAGGAGCATATTATAAATGTCAAAAAGCCTTTATCGGTTTTTCAGTACCGTATTTAATTAAACATCAATATAGCCCTAGTAGTAGTGCTATATTGTATAGTTTAAAACAGCATTTCTATCTAACAGCAGGGATGAATGAGAAGTTAAAGATGAAAATGCAGTATATTCCTTCTCTTATCGTAAAGTATACTCAAGCAGCCCCAATACAATTAGAATTGACCAATATATTAAAAGTTAAAAACAAGTATGAAATAGGATTAGCTTATCGATTAACAGATGCCTATATTGCATTGTTAGGAATCCAAATAACGAATAAAGTAAAACTAGGGTATTCTTTTGATTGGTCCTTTGCCAATAGAACATTCAAAAATAACCAAGGGTCGCATGAAGTGTATTTGAGATATAGTCCCTCACTCACCAAAAAAATAGAAGAAGTAACACCAAGATATTTGTAGATATTATCATAAAAATTTTAAAATTTAGAAATAAACTTAGTATTAGCTCTTAATCATTTCAATGAGTTTTTGAAGTTGATAATCCGATTTCCATAGAATTTGGTTTAAATCTCGATCAATTCGTATATCAGGTTGGGTTCCATAGCCATCAAATAATTGTCCGTTTTTTTGAAAAGAAACCATTGTACTTATTTTTCCTCTAAGTTTGGTGTGAGGCAGTTCAAACCTTACACTATTTCCGCTTGAACCGTCTGTGTTTATTCCAACTATTTTAATGTTAGGGAGTCCTTTGAATAAAGCAACTAAAACAGATGCAGCACTAAAACTTCTTTCATTTGCTAAAATGTACACTGGCTTATTATAATAAAATTTATTTTTAGATAACTTTTTCCCATTAAAAAGAGCATAATGGAATTGGCTAAATTTTTTATCATCTAAGTCAAACATTGGCCTAAACCCAATGTTAAATTTTTTTACAGCTATTTTTTCTCTAGGTTCTAATTCGTCTATGGAGAATAAAAACCTACTATGTAAATTTTCTTTTAGGTCTTGATGAAGCGGTGTTTTGCCCCTTTGTCTTACAGCATTAACAATATAAACAGAGTCAGGATGGATAACGTAGCCTGCTATTTCATAAATTAAATCTCTAACACCTCCTCCATTGCTTCTTACATCTATAATTAATGCCTTACTTTCTTTTTGGATGTTGTTCATAAATTCGTTGAAGAACATAAATAATTTTGGAGCTGTGTTTTTACCTACCATTTTAGGTATTCTAAAATAGGCTATACTGTCCTTGAGGTTAAATAATTGTTGAATGATTTTTTCTTGGTTGAAATGCTCTTTATCAAGGTGGAAAAAGTCTCGGTAGAATTCTTCATCCCATTTGTTTATTCTTTCTGTTTTTTTTACGGGGCGTAATAAAATGGTAGTGTCTTTAGAATTTTCAAAATTTGACAAAGTAACTTTGATTTGTTGTGGGAGCTGTTTTCCTAAAAAGGAATATATTTTATCAATGTCCCTTAATGCTCTGGTAGCTCTTGTAAAGTAAGCTTCTTTGGGAGCCGATAATTCTTCGGGTATCAGTTTTTTTAATAAATCATCAATCAAAATATTGTCAACAGTTTTTAATACAGGAAATGACTGGTTAAATAGCTTGTATTGTTCCTTTTTATTATCATAGTTCAATACGATAATTTTTTTCTGGAGAGGGGCAAATGCTATTGGGAAAAATAAATCATTGGAGAGTTTAAAGCCTCTAATGTTGGCATGCCTATCTCCAATTTTTCCAATTACTTTTGTTAAAAATATTCCAAACTCTTCTTTGGTTTTTGGTTTATTGCTCTTTAAAAAAAAATTAAACTCCTCTTTGTAGTTAAAACCGTTAAGTCCAGAGTAGGATGAGTTTTTCTCAATAAAATGATCTAAAAAATCTAAATCAGCTTTTAGGTCTTTTATTGGAATTTCATTTAAATCTTGTTGATTTTGGAAAGAAAAAAGTAGTATTAAGGGGAAGATCAAGTGTATTTTTTTCATTTTAGTTTTCAATTTGAAGTAGGTGTTAAGTTAATTAAATATAATGTAAAATATTGACATTGAGTGTTTTGATAGGGGTTTTGAGAGGGCGATTTGGACGTAAGTGATAAAAAAAAACTTAGCTATCAGTAATTAAATGTTCCATACTGTAGTTCACCTTGCTTGATTTTTGTTTCAACGAAAAAGCTCAACAAGCATCGTTCTTTCTTGTTATGTTTGACATAACGTAATAAGTTGTTGTGCTTCGATTTAATTTTGCCAGAATTATAGGAATAGTGTACCAACATCGTTATAGCTGTTTGCTTAGATTAAGCGAATGTTATAGTGATTAAATTACGGAGTATGATAAATAAAAAAAATAATGCAAAAACTCTTTGGGTTGGAGTGTTGTTGTTGGGGATGGGAGGTTTAGCTACAGCTCAAAACATAGGGATTAACGCAACAGGTGTTGTTCCTGATGCCTCAGCCTTATTAGATGTTAGTTCTTCCGATAAAGGGGTCTTGATTCCTCGAGTTTTATTAACGGGAACAGCGGATGTCGCAACAATTCCTTCACCTGCCACTAGTTTATTGGTTTATAATACCGCTACAGTAGCAGATGTCACACCTGGCTTTTATTATTTTAATGGAACGAATTGGGAGCGTATTATATCTGGATTGGTAACAGGAACCGATGACCAAAACATAAGTGGAAGTAACCTTAATGGCACAGCTTTAACCATAGGTATAGAAAATGGAACTAGCGAAACAATTGATTTATCGAGTTTAAAAGATGGGGCAGGAACCGATGACCAAAATATAAGCGGAAGTGGCCTCGATGGCACGACCTTAACCATCGGTATAGAAAACGGGAATAATGAGACTGTTGATTTATCCAGTTTAAGAGATGGAACGGGAACGGATGACCAAAATATCAGTGGGAGTGGCCTCAATGGAACAACCTTAACCATTGGTATAGAAAATGGGAACAATGAAACCGTTGATCTATCCAGTTTAAGAGATGGATCGGGAACAGATGATCAGAATATTAGTGGGAGTGGCCTCAATGGAACAACCTTAACCATTGGCATAGAAAACGGGAACAATGAAACCGTTGATCTATCTAGTTTAAGAGATGGGACAGGAACAGATAACCAAACCTTAAATCTAACAGGGAATACGCTAAGTATAGTTCGAGGAAATAGTATCACCTTAACCGATAATGTGAATGATGCAGATGCAGATTCAACCAATGAAATACAAAGGTTAAGTATCACAGGAAATGTAATTTCATTATCAGATGGAGGATCAAGTGTAACC